>CADEGB010000334.1 GCA_902826755.1 uncultured Gemmatimonadota bacterium | reverse complement strand
TATCGCCACCGCGGCCGCGGATCGGGCCCGCCACCTGGTGGCCGAAACCCGGGAGCGGGAGGCGTCGGAACGGGACGAACGCAGGCTGGCGGAGGAGACGGTGGCCCAGTTGACCGCCCGGCGGGCCGCCCTCGAAGAGCTGGAGCGGGACCGGGTCGGGCTCGCCCCGGCGGCCCAGTCCCTCCTCGCCGCCCGAGACCGATTCGGCGACGCGGTGCTCGGCCCGCTCTCCGACTTCATCACGACCAATCGCGATGACGCCGAGCTGGCCGAACGACTCCTCGGCGAGTGGATGCATGCGATCCTGGTGCGCGACTGGAACGCCGTCAATGAAATCCACACCTGGTACGAGGAGACCCAACCGGGCGCGCTCGTGCTCCTGCCAGTCCACCCCGGACCGCCCGATGAGGGAAACACCGTCCACCCCCTGACCAACCGCCTCTCGGCGGAAGGGCCAGCAGCGAGCTGGATCGATGCCCTGCTCCGCGGTTCCGAGATTCTCCATCCCTCTGGCCGGGTGCTCAAGCGACGAAGCGGTGCCGTCCTCCTGACTGGCGCGGCCACCCCGTCCGGCCCGATTCGGCGACGTGCCGACCTGGTGGCGCTCGGACAGGATATCGACGTTCAAGACGGTCATCTCCGCGGGATCATCGACCGCCTGACGGCCACCCGTGAGCGACTGGTCGAGGTCGAGCGGATGGCGGCCGAATCGCAGTCGGTGGTGGAACTCGCTCGGGAGCGCGAGCGTCAATCCACGATGGCCCGCGATGACGCGCATCGGCTGATGCTCACCCTGGCCCGGGAACGGCAGGACGCGGACAACCAATTGGGCCGACTCAACGAGCGGATTACCCGCGCGGCCAACCGCCAGACGGAAGTGGTCACCGCGCTCCGCGAAGGGGAGTTCGCCAGAGTCCGCCAGGAGGAGAGTCTCGGCGCCGGCCGGGCCACCCTGGCGTCCCTCGAGGGCGAGCAGGAAGCGGCCCGGGAGGGCCGGGTCCATTGGCAAGTGCAGGAAGCCCATGTGGCGGCCCGGCTCCGGGCCACCACGGAGCGGCTCGACCGGGCCCACCAGACCATCACGCTCGCGACCCAGGCGGCCGCGGCGCTGAGCCAGGAAATCGCCCAGCTCGAGCAGGAGTCGGCCGCGCTCACCGCCCAGCACGCCGAGTGGGCCGACCAGCGGAGCGAGCGGGTGGCGACCCTGGTCGAGTTGGAAGCGGCGGCCGCCACCGCGGAAGGAGCCCTGGCTGGAGCCAACGCCGCGCTCCAAATCGCCGAGCAGTCGGTCCATGCCCTCCGCGACGAGCTCGACGCCGCCAGCGAGGAGTTCCATCGGCTCGAGGTCGAGCTCACTGAAGTGGCCGGGATCCGGCGCAGCATCATCGAGCGGGTCGAAACCGAATGGCGCTCGACGTTTGACGATCTCGTCGCCAAGGTCCAGTTCCTCGATCTCGACCGGGAAGCGCTCGAAACCGAAATCGGTCGAATCCTCCAGGGACTCGAGGCCATCGGGCCGGTCAACCCGCTGGCCGTCGAAGAACACGCCGAGGAAACCAAACGGCACGAGTTCCTGACGGCCCAGCGGGACGATTTGGTGGCGGCCCGGCAGTCGCTCCTCCAGGCCATCAAGGAAATCGATGGCACGGCCAAGACCCTGTTCCTCGAGACCTTCGCGGCAGTCCAGGGCAACTTCCAGAAGGTCTTCCAGACCCTGTTCGGCGGCGGCGAGTGTGATCTCCGCCTCTCCAATCAGGACGATCCGCTGGAAGCCGAAATCGAAATTCACGCGGCGCCCCGGGGCAAGAAGACCCAGCGAATCCACCTGCTCAGTTCGGGCGAACGGACGCTCGTCGCGGTCTCGCTGCTCTTCAGCATTTACCTGACGAAGCCGAGTCCGTTCTGTCTGATGGACGAAGTCGACGCGCCGCTCGACGACTCGAACGTCGGCCGGTTCACCAACCTGCTGCACGAGTTCAAGGGTCAGACCCAGTTCGTGGTCATCACCCACAACCCGCGCACCATGCAGGCCGCGGACGCCGTCTTCGGGGTCACCATGCAGGAGCCGGGCGTTTCGACCATCGTCGGCGTCCGCCTCGGCGATCAGGAGAAGGCCGCCTGAAACGATGCTGATCCTCTTTCGCCCCGACGCCTCGGCCACCGATGAACAGCGGGTGGTGGCCCTGATTCAGGAATCGGGCTGTGAAGCGGTTCCCATTCCCGGACTCCGCCGACGCGCGGTGGCGGTGGCCGGGAACGACGGTCGGGTGGACGGGGCCCGGTTCGCGGCCCTTCCGGGAGTCGAGGAGATCGTCACCCTCACCAAACCGTACCGGATGGTTGCCCGGGAGTGGCGGTCGGACCCGACCATCATCCGACTCCCGGGCGGGATGACGGTCGGCGGCAATCCGTTGCTGGTGGTGGCCGGGCCGTGCTCGGTCGAAAGCGAGACGCAAATCCGGCGGACCGCCGAGGCCGTCAAACAGGCGGGCGCGGTGGCGCTCCGAGCGGGCGCATTCAAACCCCGCACCTCCCCCTACGCCTTTCAAGGCCTTGGCGAACGGGGACTCGAACTCCTGGCCGAGGTCCGGCGGGACACTGGACTGCTGATCGTCACCGAGGCCATGGACGACGAGGGCCTCGATCAGGTGGCGCGGGTCGCCGACATCATTCAGATCGGCGCCCGCAACATGCAGAACTACAGCCTGCTCAAGCGCGCGGGCCGAACCGGGAAGCCGATTCTCCTCAAACGGGGACCCACCGCGTCGGTAACCGAGTGGCTCATGTCGGCCGAATACGTGATGGCCGAGGGCAATCCGAACGTGATCCTCTGCGAACGCGGCATCCGGGGCGCCGACGCCACCACCCGGAACGTGTTCGACCTGAATGTCATTCCGGCCGTCAAGCAGATCTCCCACCTGCCGGTGATGGCCGACCCGAGCCACGGGACCGGGCGACGCGCTTTGGTCCGACCGATGGCCCGTGCGGCCGTGGCGGCCGGAGCGGACGGCCTCCTGATCGAAGTCCATGTGCAGCCGGATCAGGCGCTGTCGGATGGCGCGCAAAGCCTCTATCCGGAGCAGTTCAGCCTGCTCATGGAAGAAGTGCGCGGCATCGCGGCCGTGCTCGACCGAACGGTTGCCGGGGCAGCGGCCATCGCCGCGAGCCCGAGCACCTGACCAGGACCGGACGAATGGCCCGCTTGGCCGGCTGGAGCACTCTGCTGCTGACGACGGCGCTGTTCGCGCCTCGTGCCGAAGGCCAGGATCCGACCACCATCGTCGGCCGGGCCAGCCGGGCTTATCGAAGCCTCAACTCGCTCCAGGCCGACTTCGTCCAGACCATCGAGGATCGTTCCCAGGGAGACACCCTCACCAGCCGCGGGACCGTCTACCAGTCGGGCGACAATTTCTTCGCAATGCGGTTCTCGGATCCGGCCGGAGAGGCCGTGGTCGTCGACGGGAAGTACATCTGGGTCTACACGCCGAGCACCGCGCCGGACGTGGTCTTTCGGCGGCCACTGCCGACCGATCCGGTCTATGGGGTGAACCTGCTGGCGCAGTTGCTCGATCGGCCCCAGGACCGCTATCGGAGCGCCTATATCAAGCGGGATACGATCGCTGGCCGGGTCACCGACGTCGTGGAACTGATCCCGACCACGGGCAGTGTGTCCTTTGCGCGGGCCACGCTCTGGATCGGGGTGGACGACGCCCTGCCGCGGCGCATCGAATTGGAGGAGGCTCCGGGGGCCCGCCGGATCCTGGCACTGAGCCGACTCCGGCCCAATGCTGCCCCTCCCCGCTCCACCTTTACGTTCACGGTCCCACCGGGCGTCCGCGTCATCACCGACCCGGCGGGATAGCCCCCTACCGCTTATCGGGGTCTGCCAGCAACGCCGCCAGCGCCGCGATTCGATCCGGATCGAGATGCCGCCGGCCAACCAGCGCCAAGGCCCTTCGTCCCAGCTCGCGATACAGCGCCCGGTCGGCCCGACCCAACGACGCCAGGTGCGCCTTGACGGTGGCTACGTCGCCCCGCCGGACCGCGCCGGTCAGCGCGTGGGCCGGCGGAAGCAGTTCGAGATTGGCCACCGTACCGGCCAGGAGCGGCCGGTACATCGTTCGCGCCGCGATCGGATCGATCCCCGCACCCTCCGCCAAACGCACGGCCAAGTCATACAGCACGACCACGTACGACGAGACGATGGTGGCGGCGGCGTGGTAGGCGGGCTTGGCACCTTCCGGAATGGCCACCGGGACGAGGCCCAGAAGGCGCGCCAGGCGTCGCGCGGCCCGGAGGGCGGGCGGATCTCCCTCGATCCCCACCGAGGCCCCAGGGAGCCGTTCCGGCGCCGTGGCCGGGAGGGCAAAACTTTGGAGGGGATGAAAGGACCCGAGGGCCGCGCCCGTCAACCGGAGCGGTTTGAGGACTTCCCGACCGTACACCCCGGACAGATGCAGCACGACCGAACGGGGTCCGACGACGCCGAGGGCGCCCAACTGCCGCGCCACGCCCCAGATCGCGTCGTCAGGCACCCCGATCAGGAACCAACGCACCCCGCGATAGGTGGCCGGATCGTCGATCGGGCCCGACGGGACCGGGAGGTCCGCCGTCAGCCGCCGGACCGCAAAGCGGACCGGCGCCCCTCGATGGGCGAGCACCATGCCGAGGCCGCGACTCAGTCGACCAGCCCCGATCAGCACCGTCTTCGGGATGGAAGCCACGGATCAGTTCGCCGAAACCGCCGCGAGCAGGGATTTTCGGTCGGCCGCCCGGGCCAGGAACTGCCGAGCTGCGTCGAGTACCGGGTCGCTGGCCCGGCTTGGTTCGACCTCCAGCGGGATTTCGCGATCCGGCACGACACCGCCGCCGCCCAGGACGGTTCGTCCCCCGTCGGTCTTGAACTCGGGGCGCGCTGGTAACGTGTCGGTGGAGCCTTCGAGTGCTGGCGGCGGCAGGAAGCGCTGGATCATCCGACCGCTCGGCGTGAGCCAGACTTCGGTGGTGAGGCGCAGGGACGACCCGTTGCCGAGTGGGAAGAACGACAGTCGGGCCCCGCGCCCAAAGGTGGCCTCGCCGAGCAACGCGGCCCGATCGTGATCCTGAAGTGCCCCCGCCACCACCTCCGCCGCCCCCGCCGTGCCCCGATCGACGAGGACCACGACCGGGAGTTCCGGCACCCTGGCGGGTCGTTGATCCACGAACGGCGTGGCCGAGGTCCCGGGGCGTCCCCGGGCGGTGACGATGGTCTGCCCGGGAGCCAGCAGGAGATCGGCAAACGCGAC
>CADEGB010000333.1 GCA_902826755.1 uncultured Gemmatimonadota bacterium | reverse complement strand
GGATTCGTGGCCGGCTCCAAGTCAGTCATCAATTATCTGCGGCACCACAGCCGCCCGCTGATTTTCACCGCCGCCCTGCCCCCGGCCAACACCGCCGGCGTGCTGGCCGCGCTCGAGGTGCTCCAGCGCGAGCCCGAGCGGCGCCAGCAGTTGTGGGCCAACACCCGCCGGCTCGCCGAGGGGTTCCGCAGCATGGGTTTCGACGTCGGACCGTCGGAGACGCCGATCATCCCCATCCTGATCGGCCCGCTCGACCGGACCCTGGTCATGTGGCGGAAGGTGTTCGATGCCGGCATCTTCACCAACCCAGTCGTCCCGCCGGCCGTGCCGCCGTCTCAGTGCCGGCTCCGGACCAGCCTGATGGCGACCCACACCGCCGACCAGATCGACTACTGCCTCGAGACGATCGGGAAGTTGGGCCGCGAAATGGGAGTCATCTGACCACCGCCCTCGTCGTCCGACCGGTCACGAGCCGGTCGGACCTCGCTGCCTTCATCGACCTGCCCTACCGATTGCACCTGCGGGACCTGTCATGGGTCCCGCCGTTGCGTCGGGACGTGAGCCTGCTGCTCTCCAAGACCAAGAACCCGTTCTTCGAACACGCCGACGCCGAGTATTTCCTGGCGGAACGGGACGGGCTCGTGGTCGGCCGGATCGCGGCCATCGCCAATCGCCTCCACAACGAGACCCACCACGACCGGGTCGGCTTCTTCGGCTTCTTCGAGTCCATCGACGACGACGCCGTGGCGCGAAGCCTCCTCGATGCCGCAGCCGGATGGCTGCGACCGCGCGGGTTCGATACCCTGCGCGGCCCGGCCAACCCGTCCGTCAACGACGAGTATGGGCTGCTGGTGGCAGGATTCGAGTTCCCGAACACGATCATGATGCCGCACAACCCAGCCTACTATGCCGGCCTGCTCGACCGGGCCGGCCTGGCCAAGGCCAGGGATCTGATCGCCTATCAGGGTGGAACCGAGAACCAATTCGTCCCCCCGCCGGAACGGATCGTCCGCGCGGTGGCGCTTGCCAAAGACCGTTACCGGGTGACGGTCCGATCGCTTCGACTCGCCGACTTCAAGGCGGAGGTCGAGCGCGTCAAAGTCCTCTACAACCGATGCTGGGAGGACAACTGGGGAGCGATCCCGATGACCGACCATGAAATCGATCATCTCGCCGCGCAGTTCCGGCCGGTCGTCGTTCCCGATCTGGTGCCCTTTGCCGAGTGCGATGGGAAGCCGGTCGGGTTCGGCCTGGTGCTTCCCGATTTCAACCAGGTCCTTCGTCACAACCGCCGCGGCGGGATGTTTCCGGCGGCCCTCAAGCTCCTCTGGGCCTTGAAGACCAACCGGATCCGCCGCTGTCGGATCCTGCTGCTCGGAGTGCTTCCGGAGTTCCGCGGCAAGGGCGTCGACGCGGCGCTCTACCACTGGATCTGGACCAAGGCCGGCGGCCGCCAGATTACCTGGGGTGAAGGCGGTTGGGTCCTCGAGGACAACCCGGCCATGAACGCCGGCCTCGCCAAACTCGGGATGACCCCGTACAAGACGTTCCGGATTTACGAGCGCGCGTTGTGAAGGCCGTCGTCACCGGTGCCACCGGTTTCGTCGGAGGCCACCTGGTCGAGACGCTGCAGGCCCGGGGCGACGACGTGACCGCGTTGGTGCGATCGCTCGACAAGGCCAAAGACCTGCAGCGACGGGGTGTCCGCCTCGTCTCGGGCACCCTCGATGACAGCCATGCGCTCCAGGCGGCACTCACCGACGCCGACATCGTCTTCCACGTAGCCGGCCTGACCGCGGCGCGGAGCGAGGCCGAGTTTCTTGCGACCAACCGGGACGGAACCGCCCGGCTGGTTGCCGCGGCCGAGCGGGCCGGCGGGCCGCGGTTCGTGCTGATCTCGTCGCTCGCCGCTGGTGGTCCGGCCCCGAACGGGCAGCCTCTCGATGGGTCGGAACCGCCGAACCCGGTGACCCGATACGGCCGGAGCAAACTGGCAGCGGAGGACGTTGTCCGGGCCAGCCGACTTCCCTGGACGATCATTCGTCCACCAGCTGTCTACGGGCCGGGCGACCGCGAGATGTACCGCGTTTTCCGGGCCGCGGCCTTGGGCCTGGCGCCGGTCTTCGGCGCCGGCACGCAGCGACTCTCTCTGGTCTATGGTCCCGACCTCGCGGCCGCCATCGCCGCGGTCGGCGCATGTCCAGGCACCGCGGACGGCGTCTACTACGCCTGCCACCCGGAGGTCCTCACCTCCCGGGAACTGGTGACCCTGGCGGCCGCCGCCCTCGGCCGGCGAGTCCGGATCGTCGGTCTCCCCGAACCGCTGGCCCGTGGAATCCTGTGGGCCACGGACACGGCCGCGCGCCTCGCCAATCGGGCAACCGTGCTGTCGCTCGACAAGGCGGCCGAGTTCTTTGCGCCCGCCTGGCTCGCGGACCCGGCCCCGCTGACGCGCGCCACGGGCTGGACCGCGGCCCACCCGTTCCGCGAGGGAGCCCGACTCACCGTGGAGTGGTACCGCGCCCGCGGATGGTTGTAGCCCTCCGGCCGGCCGAACGGATCCTGGCCGGGTACGCCCTCGTCGTCTTGACCGTGTCGCTGGCCCGGGTACCCGAGTACCCGGCCGCCCGCTGGGCCGCCGCGGCCCACGCCGGGGTCCTCTGCCTCCTGATGCTGTTCGTCGTTCGGGATCGGACGCCTGAGTACGGCCGTCTCGGATGGCTCCGCCCCATCGCCCCGATCCTGCTCCTCCTGGCCCTGTATGGGTCGCTCGACCTGCTCAGCGGTTTCGGTGCTCGACCGACGTACGACGCCCACGTGCTCAAATGGGAACGGCGGATTTTTGGCGGGGAGCCGGGACGAGAATGGTGGCAGGCGCGACCAAGCGTGTTCTGGTCAACTGTCCTGCACGCGGCGTATCTCGGGTACTACGTCATCGTCCCGGCGCCGATTGCCCTGTTCCTGCTGCGACGCCAGCCGGGACACCTCGGGCGCGCCACCGTGGCGATCCTCACGGCGTTCGTGGCCTGCTATCTGGTCTTCGTCTTCTTCCCCGTGGCCGGCCCGTACTACGAGTACCCCCGGCCGGCCAGTTGGTTCACCGACAACTGGGCGGCGCGGGCGGTGTACGGCATCCTTGCCGGCGGCAGTTCCTACGGAGCGGCCTTTCCGTCGTCGCATGTCGCGGCGGCCTGGGCCGCGGCGTTGGCCTGTTGGTGGGGATCACGCAGAGCCGCGGCCATCCTCAGCGGGGCCGCCGCGCTTCTCACGGTCTCAGTCGTCTATTGCCAGATGCACTACGCGGTCGACGCGGTTGCTGGCCTGGCGGTGGCTCTGGCAGCCACCGCCATCGCCGCAGGGTCCTATGCTAAGGGAGGTCGTACCGCTCGAGGTAGCTGACGCCATCGGCATCGACGTGGCGGAGATAGACACCTTTGGTCCCGACGCCAACCAATCGGCGGCCTACCGGTGCCACCACCCGCCCCACGACCTCCCCAGCCGGTCCGATCAGATCGTAGGCCCGCGCTGCTCCAGCCCCGACGGACCGTTCGACCCAGAGACGACCGTCGGGCCCCACGGCGGTGGCCCCGGTGAATACCGGCTTGGCCTCTGGCCACTCCATCCCATCGGGTTCGGGCTCGTCGTCGTCCTCGCGCCGACCTCGCGCAAACCGCATCGACACCTGACCGTTGTTGTTCTCGATCGAGACGGAGAGGCCGTTGGCCGCGACCTCGGCCAGATACTCCTTCTTCTCGGCGGCCCGAACCGGAACCGGAGTTGCCGCGATGGGTTTCCCGAGCGATGGCTTGCTGCCGGTTGCGGGCACCCAATCGACCCGGTACACCGGGGCTCGGATGAAAGCGACCCGCCCATCCGGCGCCACCGCCCAACTGTCCTGGGTTGGATAGGGAGCCGGCTGCTGGCGGACGTTGCGGTTGTTCGGCCCGCCGGAGGTCTTGGTGACAAGTGGGGGGAGCTTGACGCGACCGACGGTGTCGAAGCGCGCCGCAGCCCGATCCCAACGAACCACGACCCCCGAGTCGCCCCCGCCGACCGGCTGATAGTAGATCCGGCCCCGGGAGTCGGTGCCGCGGGGAAAGACGAGCGGTACCGGCCCCGGGCCGGCCCCCGGTTGGCCTTGCGCGATCGGGAACGACTCCCGGTGCTTGCCAGCCGCATCGATGACCGACATCCGGGCGTTGCCGAGATCCACGAGCAGCGTGGCACCGGCCGGGAGGGCAAAGAGGCCGTCAGGTGACTTGTATTCCCCTGGACCAGGCCCGGCCCGGCCCACGGTGTCGATCTTCCCCGTCGCGAGATCGACCCGGAGGACGGCATCATCGATCCCGTCGGCCACCAGCACCCGGCCGTCCGACAGCTCCCGAAACCCGTTGATGCCGCTGAACTGGTGCGCCAAACGGACGGCCGGCTTGGTCAGACGGATTTCCTGCGCCGCCGCGATCCCGGCGATGGCCCCTGAGATGGCCACCCCGGTGACGAACGTTCGAATCATGCGTGCTCCCGATGAGGGGAATTTGGCCTCCGACGAGGCCGCCAAAAGGATGATCGGGGGACGCGGTCCGTCGCAGCTGACCCGTTACTGGCGAATCGTGATCTTTCCACTCATCCCGAACGTCATGTGCGGGGTACAGGTGAACCGGTAGTCGCCGTCGACCATGCCCGCAAAGACCATCTCATAGGTCTGGTTCGGCTCGACCAGCAACGGCCCGGTCAGCTCACCGAGTTTCTCGCCGGTCATTGCCGCGTCGAGCGCGGCTCGCGATGCCGCCGGGATGCTGTCGGCCCAGAACTGGACGTTGTGGGGGCCACCGCTGACGTTGTGGAAGATGACCTTATCGCCCGGCTTGATGGTCAGCTCGGACGGAACGAAACGATACGCCGTCCCCTCGAGCACCATGTTGACGTCGTGGGTCGCGTTGGCGCTGACCATTGGAGCCTCGGTGGTGGCAGGCGCCGCCGCGGAGGTGGTGTCCACCGCCGGCGGTTTGTCGCCGCCGCCACAGCCCGCGGCCATCCAGCACACCCCTGCCATCAGTGCGATTGCCTTCATGTGGACGTCTCCTCCTGTTGGTGGTGGCTTCGGTCAGCAGTGGCTTCCTCAGCAAGTCACCAGCGACCCAAGCGGGCGTGGGTGCTTGTGAAAAGGTTCACAAAAGCTAGGTGGGTTCGGCTAGGGTGGCCAGACCCTTAGGTTGCAGCGATGACGACAGCGCCAGCCTGCCGGGCCGTTGGCCCCCATTGCCTCGCCCTCTCTGTCACCCTCCGGATCG
>CADEGB010000332.1:1929-5295 GCA_902826755.1 uncultured Gemmatimonadota bacterium | reverse complement strand
GAAGCCCCGAGGTCCGAGCGCCGTCCGACGTCACCCCTGACGAGTGGTGCGGATCAGCCCCTCCATGTGGTTCAAATAGCGTTCGAGCGCCTGCCGGCCGGCGGCGGTGAGCCGATACTCGGTCCTCGGGACCCGACCGTCGAACCCTTTCCGACACGACAGGTAGCCCGCGTCTTCGAGCTTCCGGGCGTGGACGCTGAGGTTGCCGTCGGTGGCGCCAAGGAGTCGCTTCAGGTCGTTGAAGGTCAGGACGTCGTTGACCGCGAGCGCGCTCACGATCGCCAGGCGAACCCGTTCGTGAATGACGCGGTCGAGGTCCAACGACGCCGCCACCGACGCCTTGCCGGGTACCGCCGCCAGTTTCGGCTCGGGCCGTCCCTCCTCGAGCCGCTCATCCCGAGCATGATTCCGTTTAGCCGCCATGTCGCCTCGCGATCACGATGCCGAACACCACTTGCAGGCCGCCGAATCCGACCGCCATCATCACGTTGCCCGTGCCCGGCGGGAGCGCAAAGGCAGCCGCCCCTAGAACCATGAAGCACCCGCCCATGATCGGGACGGCTCGCACCGAGAACGCCCCAGCCACCGTCACGGCGGTCCCGTAGAGAAGCAGCCAAACCCCAGGAAGAAGCGAGGTCATGCCGGCGCGATAGCAGACCGCCGTCAGAACGGCACCGGCCAGAATCGGAGGCGCAAACGCCCCCGCAAACAGCCGTCCCGCCCGGGTCTGGAGCGAGGAGCCACTGGCCCCGGCCTTCCTGACCATCGAGATGCCCCCGATGCCGAGCGCAATGACCGCCTCACCGAGCCACACGGCGAGCCACTCGGCCGGCGTGGACTGGCGCGCGGCAAACCAGGCCGCCACGATGGCGGTCAACCCCATGGCCGCCCCGCCCCACCCCGGCACCGACGTGACCGTCGCCGCCCGAGCCATCGTGTCCCGGATGAACGAAAGGTCTTCGATGGCCCGATCCGACAGCGGAATCGGGTCCGTTCGAGCAGCTCGGCGAGGGGCCGTCATCTCCCCAAATTAATGCCGGGGCGGTTTTTGTCAAGTACTCTGCGGTACAAAGTTTGATGGCACTGTTAACGTCCCTACCGTCCCCGACGTCACTGAGCCATGCGATCACTCCTCGCGACCATCATCGTCGCCGCCCTGATCCCCACGTCGCGCCAGGAACCCAGACCCGCGGCCCGGGACTCGGCTTGGCATGTCGTGAACCGCCTGGCCTTCGGAGCCGGCCCGGAAACGGTGGCGGAGGTCGCCCGGATCGGCGCCGTGCGCTGGGTCGACCGTCAACTCGCCATGGCGCCTGGAAGCGACCGGGATCTTACCCGCCGGGAACGGCGGTTTACCCTCCTCGACCATTCGACCGACGAGCTGACCCGGCAGTTTCGCGACGTGCAGCGGGCTCGGATCGCCGCTGCCCGGTCCCGCTCCGATTCGACGATGGTGCCAGAGGCCGCTCGCCCGATCGGGCCAGGGCGAGAACTTCGAGAGCTGACCGGCCAGCTGCCGGCGATCGCCACCCTCCGCGCGGCGGTCGCTGAACATCAACTGCTCGAGGTCATGGCCGATTTCTGGACCAACCACTTCAACGTCTTTGGCGCCAAGAACCTCGATCAGGTCTACCTCCCGGAGTACATCGAGCGGGTCATCCGGCCCCATGCGCTGGGCCGCTTCGAGGAGCTCCTCCTCGCCACCGCCACCAGCCCCGCCATGCTCGTCTATCTCGACAATGCCCAGAGCGTAGCGCCCGGGTCCGAACCGCCGGCCCTCCGTCGGCTCCGGACCGGTTCCGGCCGTCCGGCGCGCCGCTTTCGGGGTCGCCAGCCCGACGAGGCCACCATGGAACGGATCCGCGAGCGAATCCCGACCGGCCTCAACGAGAACTACGCCCGCGAATTGCTGGAACTCCACACCCTTGGCGTCGACGGCGGGTACCGACAGGAGGACGTCGTGGCGGTAGCCAGGATCCTCACCGGATGGAGCATCGATCGGGGCGTGGCCCGGGGCGGGGCAGCCGGCGGATTCGTGTTCAACGACTGGGCTCACGACCGTGGCGCCAAGGTCGTCCTCGGCATCGAATTTCCGGCTGGTGGCGGCCAGGACGAGGGCCGCCGCCTGTTGGCCATGCTGGCCCGGCACCCCGCCACCATCCATCATCTCTCGACCAAGCTCTGCGCCCGCCTCGTGGCCGACCTCCCACCCGACGGCTGCATCGACGACGCGGTGGCCGCCTGGAAACGAAGCGACGGTCGCATCGCCGACGTGGTCCGGGCCATCGTCCAGGGCCCCGATTTCTGGGCGCCCATGAACATCGGCACCAAGATCAAGACGCCGTTCGAGTTCGTGATCAGCGCGGCCCGGGCGGTCGGCGTCGATCCCGACACCAGCCGGGTGCTGGCCGGCGCGATCGCTCGGTTGGGACAACCCCTGTACCTCCAGAGCGCGCCGACCGGATACCCCGAGACCCAGGAGGATTGGGTCAACAGCGGGGCGCTGCTGGCCCGGATGAACTTTGCCGTGGCCCTGGCCGCCGGCCGCTTGCCCGGACTTCCACTCGACCTCGACCGGGTGGTGCCGCTCCCGGCCGACCGACCGGCCCTGATCGCCGCGGTCGACCGCACGATCCTCGGGGGCCGGATGTCGGCCAACACCAGAGCGGTGATCGAGCGGGAAGTCGCGAGTCTCGACCTCCGGGCGGCCCGGGCGCTGGCCGTCGGGCTGGCGTTAGGCGGACCCGAGTTCCAGCGTCAATAGGAGCCTCCGATGCGCGACATCTCCCGCCGGGCCTTCGTCCGGGGCGGCAGTCTGGCCCTTGTCAGCTTCAGCCTCGACCCGCTCTTTCTCGATCGCGCCGCCTACGCCATCGGCCCCCGCCCCGCCCCGGCCGGCAAGACCCTGGTCTGCCTCTTCCAGCGCGGCGCGGTCGACGGTCTCGGCATGGTCGTCCCCTACGGGGACGCGAGCTACTTCTCCGAACGACCCCGAATCGCGGTGCCCCGTACGGCGATCCTCGATCTCGACGGGCATTTCGGCTTTCATCCGGCGCTCCGTCCGCTGATCCCGCGCTGGGAGGCCGGCGAATTGGCCGTGATCCATGCGGTCGGATCTCCCGCATCCACCCGAAGCCATTTCGACGCGCAGGACTATCTCGAGTCCGGAACCCCCGACCGGAAGGCGACCCGGGACGGCTGGGGCAACCGGTTCTGTCAGCATCACCAGGAGCACGCCGAAACGCCGTTTCGAGCGGTGGCCTTCGGCCCGCAACTTCCCCGCGCTCTGGCGGGCAGCGCGCCAAGCCTGGCCATCGACGATCTCAAGACGTTCGGTCTCCGGACTCGATCCGCGCCGGCCACCGA
>CADEGB010000332.1:0-1919 GCA_902826755.1 uncultured Gemmatimonadota bacterium | reverse complement strand
GGCGTTCGAGGATCTCTACCAGGGCTCGGCCACCGGGTTGCTCTCGAGCACCTCCGCCGAGGCGTTCGAAGCGATTCGGATGCTCCGAGCGGCGGCGCCGGATGGTCGCGCCCCGGAGCATGGGGCCGAATATCCCCGCGGCCGGTTGGGCACCTCGATGATGCAGATCGCCCAGCTGATCAAAGCGGACTTGGGACTCGAGATCGCCTTCGCGGACGTGGGCGGCTGGGACACCCACGTCAATCAAGGCGCGGACACCGGGCAGCTCGCCTTTCGGCTGACGGACTTGGCCCGGACGCTGGCGGCCTTCGCCACCGACCTGGGACCCCGGATGCGCGACATCGTGGTCCTCACCATGTCGGAGTTCGGCCGAACCGTTCGGGAGAACGGCACCGGCGGCACCGATCACGGACACGGCACGGCCATGTTGGTGATGGGCGGCGGGATCCGGGGCCGGCGGGTGGCGGGCCGGTGGCCGGGCCTGGCGCCGGCGGACCGATTCGAGGGCCGCGATCTGGCGGTCACCACCGACTACCGGGCCCTGTTTTCGGAAGTGCTCGAGGGCCATCTCGGCGCCCGCCAACTCGATCGGGTGTTCCCCGACTTCGATCGGCGCGCCTCGCCGACACTCGGTCTCTTCGGATAACGAGCCCTGCCGTCGCCACCGGCCGGCGGATGGCGTAGTTTGACTCGATGCAGCGCGACCTCGTCATCCGCTGGATCCACCAGCTGTCGGCCCTGATCGCTAGGCTCCTCCGGCGCGATCCGGGCGTCTCGATCCAGTTTGCCCAGGACCAACTCGCGGACGCCAAGTCCCTCCTCCTCGGCGGGCTCGAGCCAGTGCTCGAGCGCTTGGATCCCGCTCCAGCGGCCGACTTCCTCGTCGATCCGCACCGGATTTACGGGTACGCCCAGCTGCTCGCGCTGGAGAGCGCGCTGGAACGGGTCCGGGAGCGTCCCGACGCGGCGCTCCGACTTGGCCGGCGCGCCGTGGCCCTGGCCCACGAAGCGATCCGTCGGATCGAACCGGAGCCTAGTGAGTGGGTGACGTGGACCGCCGCGGCGGCGCGTGAACTCGAGGACCAAGCCGAGTAGTTTTCGCCGCGATGGCCGCCACCACTCGCGCCAAGCCCGCCAGCCACCCGCCCCCGGTGCCCGCTGCCCCCACCGGCAGGCGGTCGATCGTGAACCCGTCTTTCGACGTCCTGGCTGCCGGCGGACTGTCGATCCTGATCTTCATCCCCCTGCTGGCCACCGGCCGGTCCGATCTCCAGATCCTCAGCCCGGGGGTCCAGGCCTGGATCGGGACGCTCATCAACCTGCCCCATTTCATGGCCTCGTACCGGATGGTGTACCGGGATGGGGCCACGATCCGGAAGCATCCGTGGGCCGCGATCTGGGTTCCCTTGATCCTGCTCGCCTACATCGTGTTCGCCGTTTGGCAGAGCGCCACCGACGACCGGTGGGTCAGCCTCCTGCTGACCGTGCAGGGCGGCTATCTCGCCTGGCACTACACGGGCCAGGCCTGGGGCATGGTGGCAACCCACACCGTCCTGGCCGGGGCGCCGATGAACCGGGTCGAACGGATCCTGGTGCGCGATGGGCTGCGAGTGCTGACGCTCTGGCAGGTGACCTGGTTCATCCATTGGTTCTACGCCAACGGACAACTTCCGCTGCTCTATCAGGCCATTTCGTTTGCGGCGGTCATCCCGTTTGCTGGCGGGCTGATCGGATTCTTCCTCTACCGAACCCGGACCGGGGGCCACCTACCGCTCCCCGCGTTCGTTGCCTGGGCCGCGGTGTTCGTCTGGTACCTCGTCCTGGCCCGCGACATCAACGCGCTGTTCTGGGTTCAGAACGCCCACGCCCTCCAGTACCTCGCCTTCCCGATGCGGGTCGAACTCAACCGGGCCACCGTC
>CADEGB010000331.1 GCA_902826755.1 uncultured Gemmatimonadota bacterium | reverse complement strand
GTCACCAGCGGCGGTTCGATCCGGCGGAGGGGTTCCCCCTCGTCACCACCAAGAAGGTCCATACCAAGTCCATCATCCTGGAGCTGCTCTGGTTCCTGCGGGGGGAAACCAACGTCCGGTACCTCCATGAGCACGGTGTCTCGATTTGGGACGAATGGGCGGATGAGCGGGGGGAGTTGGGACCTATATATGGGTACCAGTGGCGGTCCTGGCCGGTGGCGGGTGGGGGGGCGGTGGATCAGATCGCGGAGGTGGTCCAGCAGATCAAGAGCAATCCGGACTCCCGCCGGCTGATCGTGAGCGCCTGGAACCCCGCGGATCTCCCGAAGATGGCGCTGGCCCCGTGCCACGCGCTGTTCCAGTTCTACGTGGTCGACGGCCGACTGTCCTGTCAGCTCTATCAGCGGAGCGCGGACGTCTTTCTCGGCGTCCCCTTCAACATCGCCTCGTATGCTCTCCTGACGATGATGATGGCCCAGGTCACCGGGCTCGGGGTGGGCGAGTTCATCCACACCTTCGGTGACGTCCACCTCTACAACAACCACCTCGATCAGGCCCGGGAGCAGCTGGGGCGGGATCCCCGGCCGTTGCCCTCCCTCCGGATCAACCCCGCGGTCGACTCCATCTTCGGTTTCCGGTTCGAGGACTTCGAGCTTTCGGGCTACGCGCCCCACCCTCCGATCCGGGCTCCGGTGGCGGTGTAGCGTGGGGATAGGGTGATCGTCTCGCTGATTGCCGCGATGGCGGAAAACCGGGTCATCGGCCGGGATGGTGGTCTACCCTGGCGGCTCCCGGACGATCTCAAGCGCTTCAAGCGCCTGACCATCGACCATACCGTCATCATGGGGCGGAAGACCTTCGACGAGGTCAAGCAGCCCCTGGCCAACCGGCGGAACGTGGTCATCAGCCGCAATCCGGCGTTTCGACCGCTCGGCGTCACGGTGGTGCCGACCCTGGCCGAGGCGTTGGCGCTTGGTGCCACCGAGTCGGAAGTCTTCGTGATCGGTGGCGGGGAGATCTACCGAATGGCGCTCTCGAGGGCGGACCGGATCTACCTCACCGTCGTCCACGCGGTGGTCGAGGGCGACACCTTCTTCCCGCCGTTCGACGAGTCGGCCTGGGTGCTCGAGACGGAAACCCACCATCCCGCCGACGAGAAGCACGCCTACGCCTTCACCTTCCGGGATTATTCGCGACTCCGGTCCTGAATCGCGCGATCCCGGCGTTCTCACCGCCGCTCGTCGCTGATCCGCACCGCCGGCGCCACTCCCACTCTTGCACTTTGCCAGTCCTCGCCGACCAGCTTGGCGATGGTGGCGGCGAACTGTGACTGGGTCGCCGGTTGATCGGCGCGGACGCCGGTGAGCGTCACCGCTGGGCCCATGATCGCCATCCAGATCCGCTCGGCGGCCGGCACTTCGCGGCCGTGATCGGTCCAATCCCGGCCCGCGCCGCGGCCATGATCGGTCGCGATGATCAGGCTGGTCCGGCCCCGATACTCGGGGAGCGACTGCGCCGTTTCCCAGAGGGCCTGGATGAACGCATCGCTCCGACGGGCGGCGTCGAGGTAGAGATCGTAGCGCCGCTCGTGAGCCCATTCGTCGGTTTCCCCGAGGAGAACGGTCAGGATCCGAGGTCGGCGGACCCGGAGTGCCTCGAGCGCACCAGCCATGGTCGGGGCATCCAGGCGGGCGGCCCGCCAGTGGGTTGGGAGCCATTCGGTCATCTGGTTGGCCATCCGTTCCCGCTCGGTAGTCGGGGTCGGGAAGGGGAGGCCATGGCCGTTCACGGGCAGTCCGCTCCGGTCGACGTTGAAGATCGAGGGGAATACGTCCCAGGAGCCGAAGATCTCGACCGAGCCGGCAAAGGCCGGCCGCCGTTGGAGCCACTCCAGGACGGAGACGTTGGGGTTGGGCACTTGGTCGTTGCTGTCGACCCGGTCGTCAGGGGCCCCGACAAAGAGCTCGTTGTAGCCCGGGTAGGAGAAGCGCATCCCGTTGGTGACCCTGACGGCGCTTCCGCGGGTGGAGTCGCCGAGCAGCAGGCCCCGTTCGACGACGGTTCCCCAGAGGAACGGGAACAGCGCCCGCCGCCGGAGGGCGAGATCGCCTCTCCAGAAGCGGGCGAGCGTGAACGCCGTGTCCGCGGTACCGCCGTCACCGCCGGTGATGAGGCGACGATCCGCGCCGCCGAAGATCTCCCGCCAGCGGACGCCGTCGAGGGTGACGACGATGACCCGATCGGATCGCGACTGACCCATCGCAGGCGACGCGGTGGCCGTGAAGAGTGCTCCGATGACCGCAATGAACGCTCCGACGACCCGTTTCTGGCTTTTTGCGATCATCTCAATCTCGATTTTCGGAATTTCGTGGTCCAAAATGTATTGTGCGATTCTCGCGAGTTTCTTAGTTTAGTATCGCGTAGTCGTAATCAACACTTCGCAGCGAGCTGGCGCGGGACCAACTGTTCCTTTGCAAGGAGACCTTTTGGCGGTCCGAATAGGGTTCGCGTTCAATCTCAAGCCCACACTCCCCAGCTCCAATGAGGGTGCCGCTCCCGCACCTCAGGCCGTCGTCCCCCCTGTTTCCGCCGGCAAGTACGCCGCGCGGGGCCTCCGCTCCGATCTCCCTCAGCCGGATCTCTATGCCGAGTGGGACGAGCCCGAGACCGTCGACGCGGTCGAGAAGGCGCTCTCCGGCCTCGGCAAGCTGATCCGCCTCGAAGCGGATGCCGACTTTCCTCGGCGGGTGATGGCCGCCCGGCCGGATTTCGTCTTCAACATCGCCGAGGGGCTGTACGGGGTGAATCGGGAAGCCCATGTCCCGGCCATCTGCGAGTTTCTCGGGATCCCGTGCCATGCCTCGGACCCGCTGACCCTCAGTCTGTCCCTTCACAAGGGCCGGACCAAGGAGATCCTCTCGCATCACGGGGTCCCGACGGCGCCGTTCATCGTCGCCAATTCCCGGGCGGACGCGCGGAACGTGAACCTCCCGTTCCCGCTCTTCGCCAAGCCGGCGCTCGAGGGGTCGAGCAAGGGGATCACGGTCAAGAGCCTCTGCGCCAACCGGGCCAAGCTGGTCTCGGTGGTGGGCGAGCTGCTCGATGTCTACCAGGAGCCGGTCCTGATCGAGACCTACCTCCCGGGGCAGGAGTTCACGGTCGCCATCATCGGGAACGGGCGCGAGGCCCGCTGTCTCCCGATCGTCGGGATGAAGTTCGACGAGTTGCCGCTCAACGCCCCGCCCATCTATGGGTACGAGGCCAAGTGGCTGTGGGACACCCCGGACCGCCCGCTCGAGTTGTTCGAGTGCCCGGCCCGGATCGAGAAGGACCTGGCCCGGGAAATCCGGACCGTGGCCCTCTCGGCCTACCGGGTCCTGGGTTGCCGCGACTGGTCGCGGGTCGACGTCCGCTGCGACGCGTCCGGTCGGCCCATGGTGGTCGAGGTGAATCCGCTGCCCGGCATTCTCCCGAACCCCAAGGACAATTCGTGCTTCCCGAAGGCCGCTCGGGCCGCCGGGATGTCCTATGACACCTTGATCCAGACCGTGGCGGACATCGCCTGGCGCCGGATCAGTGGCGGGAAGTCCCTCCTCGCCAAGGTGGCCGCTTGAGAGTTGGGGTCGTCTACGACGCCGGCAGCGGCGACTGGGATCCGAAGGACGTCGCCGCGGTACTCGACAATGTCCGGACCGTGCAGAAGGCCCTCCGCTCGGGGGGCCATGAGACGACCCTGATTCCGGTCACCCTCGGCGACGTCCGCTGGCTCCAGAAGGTCCAGCGGTGCGACGTCATCTTCAATCTGTGCGAAGGGGTCAACGGGATCGCCCGGTACGAGGATTACGCCGTGGCGGCGCTCGATCTGACCCGGGTGCCGTTCACGGGGTGCACCTCGTGGACCGTCACCATCGCCCATCGGAAGCACATCGCCAACACGCTGTTCGCCGCCCATGGCGTGCCGGTTCCTCCCTTTGCGCTGGCCAAACGGGGCGTCGTGCCCACGGCGCTCAAGTTCCCGGTCATCGTCAAGCCGTCCGGCGAGGACGCCAGCGTCGGGATCGACTCGGGCGCCGTCTGCACCACCCGCAAGGCGCTCAAGGAGCGTCTGGCCAAGGTGGCCGGATTGTGGGAGGACACCCTGGTCCAGGAGTACGTTCCGGGCCGGGAGGTCAACGTCGGCTTCGTCGGCTCCGAAATGCTCCCGATCTCGGAGATCAACTTCGAGAACATGCCCGACGGCAGCTGGCCCATCGTTACCTATGCCGCCAAATGGGACTCCGGCAGCCCCGAGGATCTCGGGACCGAACCGGTGTGCCCCGCTCCTCTCGGACCTGAGCTGGCCCGCAAAGTCGCGTCGGTCGCCCGATCGGCGTGGCAGCTCATCGGTCAGGAAAACGGCTACGGCCGGGTGGACATCCGGATCACCCCCGACGGCCAACCCTACGTGCTCGAGGTCAATCCCAACCCCGACATCTCCGCCGACGCCGGGCTGGCCCGGATGGCGAGCGTTCGCGGATGGGATTACGACACCCTCATCCTCAAGGTGGTCGACGAGGCGCTGGGCCGGGCGGAGCGCCGCCGCGAGGCCGAGGCGCTGTACCTCAAGATCCCGGTCTGAACCGCGGGATAGCGCCACGCCGATGATCCGCCCCCTGGTACCGACCGATCGGGCCCGGGTCGAGGCGATGACTCGGGCCACCGGTTTGTTCTGGGACTACGAGATCGGGATCGCGCTCGACGTCTTTGACGAACACACCGGCGCCAACCGGACCGGCACACCCGATCCGGACTACGAGGGCGCCGGGGTCGAGGTCGACGGGCGGCTGATGGCGTGGGCGTGTTGGGGTCCGACCCCGGAACGGCCGGGGACGTTCGACCTCTACTGGATCGTGGTCGACCCCGAAGCCCAGGGACGAGGACTCGGCAGTCGGTTGCTGGCGGAAATGGACGCCCGGATCGCCGGGCGGGCCCGCGAGGTGCTGGTGGAGACGAGCGGTCGCGACGACTACGCGCCGACTCGGGCGTTCTATCTCCGGCACGGGTATCGACAGGTTGGGCACGTTCCCGACCACTTTGCCCCGGGCGACGATCTGGTGCGGTACGCGAAGGACGTGGGATAGGTCCCGAGGGAGGGAGAGGCCGATGGCCAACTGGCAGGAGACGCTCAAGACCCGATCGATCGCGAGCCTCGAGGCGCTCCAGGAGCGGTTCGGCGCCGAGCACGTGCCCCAGATCGACCGGCTGAAACAGGCCGTCGACAACTTCGAGTTCCGGATTTCGCCGGCCATGGTCGATCTGATCCGGGAA
>CADEGB010000330.1 GCA_902826755.1 uncultured Gemmatimonadota bacterium | reverse complement strand
GCCTACGTCGGCGGCACCCGGCCGCGGCCGACGGAGATCGCCGACGGGATGGTCGTCGCGCCGAACCACACCGGGAACGAGGCCGTTGGGCCCGCCATCGCCTCGCTGAAGGCACTCCGGGACGCGGCGGATCCGGCCAACCTCCAGACCGAGGCCCAGGTCCAGACGGCGGTCCAGGCGGTGTTCGACGCCAGTCAGACCCTTCAGCTCTCGCTGGCGGAAACCGGCACCACCGGCAACCAGGTGGCCGGCACTCTCAAGAGCAACATCCTGGTCCGCGACGACCTTGCCAACGTCAAGGACGCCGCCCAGGCGATTCCGCTCGAGGAGGCGGTGGCCAAGCTCCTCTCGCTTCAGACGACCATTGAAGCCTCCTACACCGCCACGAGCCGCCTGATCAGCCTCAACCTGTCCGACTACCTGGCCTGATCGGCCTCCCGCCCCACCAAGCGAACCGGCCCGGAGGGTTCCGGGCCGGCAGGTCAAAAGCGGCGACAGCGACCCGTTCTCAGGCCGCGACCCCGGCCGGCGTTGCCGAGAGGCCTGCCGCGATGTTGCGGTTGATGGCGATCAGAATGCCGACCTTGTCCGGATCGGGAAACGCCATGATTTCGAAGGTCCGTCGATCGATGAACTCGACGAGCTTGAGGAGCTGCCACTTGAGCTCCGGGGGCAGCGGGTTGTCGCTGGCCGCGAGTTCGGACTGGAAGAACGTCCAGAGCCGCTGATTGAGCTTGAGGGCGTCGTCGAGCTTCTGCTCGCCACCGGGGGTTCCCCAGTGGTCCTGAGCCAGCTGCAGCGCGCGGGCCGCCCGGAACAGCGCGGAGGCTTCGAGCTGCCGGCCGCTGGCGGTGATCTTCTCGACGCTGGAGTAGGCGTCAGCGATGTGCGGCATGACTGATCAATTCCTCTTCGTAGGCGATCAACTTGCGCCCGAGTTTGAGCGCTTGGTAGTACTCGCCGGCGCCGATTCGTTCGCTCATTTCGGTGAGCAGCGCCGTGGTGCTGGGGGAGGCCTCGATCACTTCCCGGACCAGTTGCCAGTAAAGCTTCTGGTGCTCGGCGTTGTGGTCGGCATCGACGTACATCAGCTGGATCGCGAACAGGATCCGCCGGCACGGCGTGGTGGCTTCCTCCAGCGAGATCACTTCCTTGCCCCGCAGGATCGGGACGTCGTTCTCCACCAGCAGATCACAGCGGGACTGGCCGTTGCGGAGCACCGCCCCGCCCACGATCAGCCGCTCGCCGGCCTTGAGAGAGATTCTGAGGGGCATCGGTCACAACTCCAGCAACAGGTCGGTGACCTGGCGGGAAATGCCGCTCTGCTCCACCGAGCCGAGTGCCTGCCCCACCTCGGCACTGCGGACCTCGGCGCCGGTCCCGTCGGTGGTTCCCACCGCGGCCGCCAGCGCGCTCCGTTGCGCGTCGAACCGGTGGGCCACATCGTCGAGCCGGGACACGCCCTGCTCGGCTTCCGCCGTCGATGCCGCGGCGGACAGGGGCGCGAGACCGACCTCGGGGGTTTCCCCCCCGGCGATCATCTTGCGAACTTCGGCCGTCAGGCCGTTGAATTCCCGGATCGTTTCCGCCCGGCGCGACTCGTTCGCCGGATAGGGCGGATAGAGTTTGACTTGCTCGAGCCTGACCTTCACCTCGCCGGCCTGGTCGGCCAGCCGGCCGAGCTTCCGGTCGAGTTGCCGCACCCGCACCGCCTCCGCCCAGATGTGACCGCGTTCCTCGTACAGACGGCCGAGCTCGCCCCTGCGGCTCGTTCCGCCTGCGCCCGCCGACCGCTCGGGCTGACCGCGATCCGCCGGACTCGACGGCGAGGGAACGGCGGCCTGCCGTCGACCGATGACGCTGGTCGGGGCGAGGGTGATGCCGATTCCGTCGGTAATCGCTGTCATGGTGCCATCCCTGGTGTGACGTCAGGTGGGGAGGGTCACTCCCCACCTGCCGCCTGGTCTTCTTAGAAGAGTCGCAGGATCGCCTGCTGCGTCTGGTTGGCCAGACTGAGCGAGATGACACCGAGCTGCTGCCGCGTCTGCAGCGAGAGCAGGTTGGCGCCTTCTTCGTTCTGGTCGGCCACCGTCAGCTTGTCGGCACCTTCCCGGAGCACGTTCTTGAGCTCGTCCAGGAACTCGTCGCGGATCGAGAGCTGGCTCGACACCGCACCGAGGGTCGACGCGCTGGTCCGCAGGGTCGACTGCGCCGCGTTCAGCTGGCTCACGGCCGCGTCGAGCGCGGTGTCCACGGTCCAGGTGTTGTCGGCGATGCCCGACACGGACAGGCCGACCGTCGAGCTGGCGTCGAAGCCGTTGATCGAGATCTTCGAGGTGCCGGTCTCGTTGGTCTTGACGACGAGTTCGCCGCCGCTGCCGAGGAGGTTGGTGCCCTTGTACTTGGCGTCGGTCGCGGTCTGGTCGATCTGCTTGAGGATCTCGTTGAACTGGTCGGACAGGGTCGACCGACCGGCGGTGGTCGCCGACCGGGCCGACTCCGCGATACCCTTGGCGGTGTCGATCAGCTTGGCGATCGACTCGATACCGTCCGAAGCGGCCTTAATCGTCTGAATCGCCTCGCCGATCTCGTTCTTCCGAGCGGAGAGGTCGTTGGCGCGACCGCGGGCGTTGGCCGCCGCGAAGTACGCCGTGGCGTCGTCGATCGGGCTCTCGACCTTGAGGCCGGAGGCCAGGCGCCGCTGGGTCGTGCCGATCAGGGACGAGGTCTGCTGGATGCTGAGGAGGTTGGCACGAATGCCGGCGGTCAATGAAATGTCGGACATGGGGAACTGCTCCTGTTCTAGGGTGGTGGGATCGGGGATCCTCCCCGTCCCGTCTACCGACTCGAGCAGCCCTTGGCGAATCCCGGGTTCGCGGGGCCGCTCCTGTCGTTACCCCCAGTTCTCGGCACCACCCCCCAAAAACTTGAGTTCCGCCAAGCCCTCGCCGAGCCGCTCAAGAGCCCCAGCCCAGTCCAGCTCGTCCGGGCGGCGGGCCACCACCTGAATCGACGGGAACCATGGCGACCGAGGCTCCCCGAACACGGTCCAGTCGCTGCCGCTGTCGAGCTGCCAGGTTGGACGACCAACCGCCCCTGCCAGGGAACTGACCGCGGTCGGGGCCGTCACCACGGCATCGAGACCGGCCAGCAGCCCCACGACCGAATCGAGATCATTCTTGAGATCCTCACCCTCCCAGCGGTGGATCACGACGCCCCACTCCCGCTCGATGGCCGCCAGCTCGTCCTGGCAATCGTCGTACTGGAGGTTGACCCACACCACCCCGGGCGTGGCCAGGAGCGCCCGAAAGGCTCCCAGCGGCGCGTAGTGGCGCCGGCGCTCGGGGGTCACCAGACCGCTCCGCCAGCACAGGCCGATCCGGCGTCCCGGAGGCAGGGCCGCCAGCCGGGCCGCCCAACGACCCCGCGCCGAGGGTTCCGCGACGAGGAAATTGCCCCGCGCGGGAAAGGCGGTCCGATCCCGTCGAACCCAGCGAGGGAGGCTGGCCAGGCCGATCTGCCGGTCGAACACCGCCCCGACCGGCAGGGCGTCGGGCTCGTCCGCAAGAACGGTGACGGCGGGAAAGGCACGGGCCACCAGAGAAACCAACCGAGGACTCACCAGCACCGTTACCCGGGCCCCGGCGGCGACCAGATCAGGAAGGCAGGTCAGGAAGAGGAGCTCGTCACCGAGTCCCTGTTCCCGCCAGACCAGGATCGATTGCCCATTCAGCGGCTCCCCAGCCCACAGGGGCCAGGAGAAGTTCCGCGGTTCGGGCCGCGCGGCGGCCGTGAGCCGGCGCCACTCGTACTCATCCCACCCCTCGGCCAATTGACCGGTGGCGAGCAACGTGAACGATCGATTCCAGCGAGCCTGGGCCAGGCCAGGATCAGCCGCCACGGCGCGGGCATGGGCCATCAGCGCCTGCGCCATTTCCCCGCTGTCGTGAAGGAGATTGCCGAGGGTCGACCACGCTTCCGCATACTCGGGAGCGATGGCAAGGGCGCGGCCCAGGTCGCTGGCGGCACCGTTCCAGTCACCCTGCTCTCGTCGGGCATTGGCGCGATTCAGATACGCGCCGGGCCGTTCCGGACGAAGCGCCACGGCCCGATCTGCCGCGATCACCGCGTCGTCGCCTCGGCCCAGAGCGGTCAGGGCGGTCGCCAGGTTGGTGTGGGCCTCGAACAGGTCCGGATCAAGCCCGATGGCCTGACCGTACGCGACGGCGGCAGGTTCGAGGAGATCCTGGGCCTGGAGCGCCACCCCGAGGTAGAAGAGCGCGCCGGCATCGGTCGGCAACCCAGCGAGGTGCTGCAGATACAGGTCGACCGCCTCATTCCAGCGTCCCTCCGCGGCGGCCAGCCGGCCAAGGGCCCGGGCCGTGCGGCATCCATCGTCCCGCCGCCGCAGCAGCAGTTCCTGGGCACCGACGAGGTCGGCGCGATCGAGCGCTCGCTCCGCCAACCCGGTCACGGCATCCGGTTGCCGGGGGTCGAGCCGGACCGCTTCGGTAAAGCACGCCTCGGCCGCGTCCGCCTCCCCGGCGTCGATCAGCGCCAGGCCGAGGGCGGCTTGGAACGTTGGATTTCCGGGGTCTCGGGCCGCCGCCTGGCCGATGAGCGCCATGCGGAGATCGAGCTGCCCGAGCCGACCCATCAGGGTCCCCATCCGATGCAGCAGCGTCGGGTTCTCCGGATCGTGCGCCAGCGCCTCCTGGCAGGCCTCGGCCGCGGCCTCGATGGTGTTCGGATGCTCCGCGGGGGTGCCGGCTTCGGTTGAGGCGAGAGTCATGGCAGCGGCCTCCGAGTGGTGGGCTCCGGCCGCTCGCGGCTCGGGTCCCAGGTGTGGTCGGGGTCATCCGATCGGGCCAATCCGGGATGGCTCCGACACCAGCGGACGACCTCCTCATACCGGAGGATGCGGTCGGCCAGGCCAAGCGATTGAAACAGGGTTCGAACGAACGTGAGATCCTCGGGCGCATCGACGGTCCATCGGAGGTCGCTGTCATCCGTGGCGGCCCGGACACTCCGCACGGCAAACGCCTCCGGGTGTTCGAGCCGGGCGCCGAGGGTGACGTGCTCACGGGAGGCAGCCGAGATCCCGAGCCGATCGAGCCGCTCCAGCGCCGAGGCGGTGAATGCCTCGACATCGAGCCCGCGGGGAAACGACCGTTCGAGGACATTGGCTGCATAGTCGGCGGGCGCGGCGCCGTCGTTCAACGCCGCCACCACACGATCGATCGTCGCCGGGTCGAGGAGGGGACAGTCCCCCGTGAGGCGCACCACCACGGCGGCCCCCGCGGCGAGGGC
>CADEGB010000329.1 GCA_902826755.1 uncultured Gemmatimonadota bacterium | reverse complement strand
TCTCGCGGGCGGACGGCACCGATGCCCGGGCGCTCACGACCGTCGAGAACGAGAACTTCGGGTCGCCGGTGTGGACGCCCGACGGCCAGTATGTCGTGGCCACCAAAGGCAGTCAGCTTTGGCTCTACCATGCCGACGGCGGCAGCGGGGTCCAGCTGACGGGTCATCAACGGCCGGGTGAACCGACCCCCGCGGCGCACCATGGCGCCGCCTTTGGGCCCGATCCGCGCTACCTCTGGGTCAATCTCCGCGGCAACCTCCCGGGAGGCTTTGCGGTCCGGGATCCGGCCCCCGACGACGACCCTCACCCACCCCGAAGCTCAGCTCGTCAACTCGGCGTCTATCAGATCGCCCAACTCGACCGCGAGACCGGTCGGGTGCTGGTCCGAACTCATGAACACGAGGGCGCCTTCCGCCCAGCGCCGAGTCCGGACGGGCGCTGGCTGGTGTACGCCACCCGGTTCGACTCGACCCCCGCGCTCAAGGTCCTCGATCTCCGGACCGGCGAGGATCGCTGGCTGGCGATGGGCGTTCAGCGCGACGACCACCAGGGTGGCGGGGTCCGCGACCGGGACATCTATCCATCGTCCGCGTTCACCCCGGATTCGCGGGCCATCGTCACGGGGTTCGGCGGTAAGCTCTGGCGGATCGAAGTTCCGTCTGGCGCCAGAACCGAAATCCCCTTCACCGCCCGCATCGACCAGCCGATCGGACCGCTGGTCAAGTTCGACT
Organism: uncultured Gemmatimonadota bacterium; assembly: GCA_902826755.1. Classification (GTDB taxonomy): domain Bacteria; phylum Gemmatimonadota; class Gemmatimonadetes; order Gemmatimonadales; family GWC2-71-9; genus SHZU01. The sequence goes on along the minus strand of CADEGB010000329.1, from coordinate 4,585 downwards.
ATCCCATCAACGACTCGGTGCTGACCGTCTCCCAGATTCGGGGGGCCAGGCCATCGCCGGATGGACGTCGGCTGGTTTTCTCGGCGCTCGATCGGCTCTGGATCGCCGACCTTCCGGCGACGCCCGACTCCGGTCCGGCCACCATCCGGAACGCCCGGCGGCTGACCTCGTCGGGGCCTGAGACCGTCGAGCACGCGCCGGTGTGGTCGCCGGACGGGCAGTTCATCGCCTATGTGACATGGCACGACTCGCTCGGCGGGCACATCCGGCGGATCCGGGCCGACGGCCGCGGTTCGAGCGAGGTGCTGACGCCGACCGCGGCGTTTTTCGACAAACTCAACTACTCCCGCGACGGGGGGCGGCTGCTGGCGATCCGCGGGTCTCGCCTGCACCGGACTCGGATGCTCGAGGATTTCGGCGGCCATGGCGGGGGCGCCGAACTGGAGTACGTCTGGCTTCCGGCCACCGGTGGCGAGCCGACCCGGATCACCTGGGTCGGCGCTGGCGCCACCCAAGAGGGACGGAACGCGCCCCACGCCGGACCGGACTCGACCCGGGTGTACGTCTGGACTGGTCGGGACGGTCTCCTCTCGATTCGCTACGACGGAACCGACCCACGGACGGTGGTCAAAGTCACCGAGCCGCCCGCGCCGGGCCGGTTTCCCGGCGCCCCGCCGCCGACCCCCGATGAAGTGGTGATCTCGCCGGACGGGCGCCAGGCCTTGGTGGTGGCCAACCGCAACGTCCATCTGATCACCGTCCCCCCGGTTGGCGGGGAGGCCGCCACCGTCTCGTTGGGCGGCTCCTCGGTGGTGCCGACCCGCCGGCTGACTCGGATCGGGGGCGACTTCGTCGGCTGGCGGGCCGATGGCCGGGTGGCGCACTACTCGATCGGCCGAAGCTTCTTCCAGTATGACGTGGTCAGGGGCGACTCCCTGGTGCGCGATTCCGTCACCACGGCCCGCAACCGTCCTCCGGGTGGCGGCGGCCGCGACACCGCGACGGTGGCGACCAAGCCGGCTGCCGAGGCCACTCGGACCGATCTGGTCATCACGGCGCCGAAGGACCGGCCCCGAGGCGCGGTCGTCCTCCGCGGCGCCCGTCTCATCACGATGCGAGGCAACGAGGTCATTCCCTCGGGCGACATCGTCATCACTGACAACCGGATCACGGCCATCGGCGCGACCGGGACGGTGGCGATCCCGGCGGGGGCCCGGACGATCGATGTGGCCGGCAAGACGATCCTTCCCGGGCTCGTCGACATCCACGCCCACACCTGGGTGGCGTGGGGTGTTCATCGGAGCCAGGTCTCGCAGTTCCTGGCGCAGTTGGCCTACGGCGTCACCACCCAGCGCGACCCGCAGACTTCGTCCGAGGACGTCGTCACCTACGGCGATCGGATGGAACTGGGCGAGTTGATCGGCCCCCGCCTCTACTCGACCGGCCCCGGAATCTTCGGCACCGACAACATCAAGAGCCTGGCCGAGGCGCGCGACGTGCTCCGCCGGTACTCCGAGCATTTCAACACCCGCACCATCAAGCAGTATCTGGCCGGCGACCGGAAGGTCCGCCAGTGGGTCATTACCGCAGCGCGCGAGTTGGGCCTGACCCCCACCACCGAGGGCGGGTCCAACTTCACGATGAACCTGACGCTGATGCAGGACGGCTATGCGGGCCTCGAGCATTCGCTCCCGATCAGCCCGTTCCACCGGGACGTCGTGGAGCTGGTTCGGGCGAGTGGGATCACGTACACGCCGACTCTCATCGTCAGCTACGGCGGCCCCGCCGGGCTTGGCTACTTCCTGACGCGCGGCGACGTCGACCGGGAGCCCCGCCTCAGGCGGTTCACCCCGCACGACGAACTCGACAAGTGGAAAACGTTCCCGTTCCACCGCACGGATCAGTACGTCTATCCCCTGCATGCCCGGCAGCTGGCCAAGATCGTGGCGGCGGGCGGGCGGGTCGGACTCGGCTCCCACGGAGAGGTTCAGGGACTCGGGACCCATTGGGAACTCTGGATGCTGGGGTCCGGCGGGATGCCGAACCACGATGTCCTCCGGGCCGCCACGCTCCACAGCGCCGACGCGATCGGCCTGGCCAAGGACATCGGTTCGCTCGAGCCGGGGAAGTTGGCGGACCTCCAGGTCCTCGACGCCAACCCCCTCGATCGGCTGGAGAACTCGACCTCGATTCGTTGGGTCATGAAGAACGGACGGCTCTACGACGCGGCCACGCTCGACGAGGTGTGGCCGCGCCAGCGAGCCCTTCCGACCCAGTGGTGGTGGCGTCTGGAACCGACCGCGCCTAGTTCGCGGTAGTCTGATCCTCGATCGTGGCGGTGGCCGCGCCAGTCCTGATCCGTTCGATGGCGGACAGGCATCCGGCGCGGCTGGCGTAGCCTTCGCCGGAGGTGGCGATGACCTGACCGTTGGCGGCCTTGAGACGCCACCGGAACTCCTTCCGACTGCGGTACACGACGAACTTCAGCTCCGCCGCCACCGCCACCGTCGGTGCCAAACCAGCCACGACCGACGTCGCCGCCCAAATTGCCGCCCGCCTCGAAAGCATGTGTCCTCCACGATCGGGAAGTCAGGAGGCAGGGTTCCGCCCCCGGTTCGAGCCATCGTGATGATAACGCCTGGCCCGGAACGCCGATCAGGTCATCAGTGGCTCTCGGGCGGGCGGGTCAGCAGGCGTTCGAGTTGATTCGCCGAAAGGCCGCCAACATAGAAGCGGTCGAACAGGACCACCGTGGGCGTCCCGGGAATACCAACTCGTTGCGCTTCCCGCCAGCTGTGAGACACTGCCGCCGCATGGCGGTTGGATGCCATGCACGTGTCATAGCTGGCGAGGTCCAGCCCCCCGTCCGCCGCTACCTTCCGGAACACCGCCAGGTGCTCCGGCGACTTGCTCCACTCCGGTTGGGTGGCAAACAGGCCGCGGTGCATCGCGGCGGCGGCCACGGAACCTTGGTCGAGCGCACAGGCCATCCCGTGGGTGGCCGGGACGGCCTCCGCGTGCCCCGGCAGCCCGAACAACAGAACCCGCCATCGGACCCGACCGGTTTCGATGAACCGCTCGGCGATGGCCGGGAACTCGGCCTCCTCATAGCGGCGACAGTCGGGACACTGGTAGTCGCTGCCGACCCAGACCTCGAGCGGCGCGTCCGCGGCGCCGAGCGAGTAGACCACGGCGCCGGCCGAGTCGATGGCCAACGAGGCCCGAGCCGGCTCGCTCGGCCGGGTCAGGAACCACAGCATGGCCGCGCCGAGCGCGGTCAAGCCGAGGAGGATTGCAAAGGAGGACCGAGTCGTCATGCCGCACGATGGCGACCCGGTCATGAAGAGGCCGTGAATCGCTGGCGCAGCCCCATTTCGCACCGTACAATTGGACGGCTTCCGCCAACCTTCCTGGCAATCCTCGAGGACCTCCGATGAAACCCTCCGAGTACACCGCGCTCGACGGCGTGGCGCTGGCGAGTCTGGTTTCCCGCGGCGAGATCACCGCCGCCGAGCTGGCCGACACCGCGCGAACCGCGATCGACGAGGTCAACCCCCGCCTCAACGCCGTCATCGGCCGACTCGAGGCCGTGGCCGAAGAAGCTTTGGCGCGGGGCCCACGCAAGGCCCCGTTCTCCGGCGTGCCGTTCCTCGTCAAAGACATCGGAATGCACTACGCCAACGTGCCCCACGAGATGGGCAGCCGCCTGGCGGAGGGTCTCGTGTTTCCACACGACACCGAACTGGCGGTCCGGTTCAAGCGGGCCGGTCTGGTAACCCTTGGTCGCACCAACACGCCCGAGTTCGGCTGCAACGCCTCGACCGAACCGGTTTCCAAGGGACCGACCCGGAATCCGTGGAACCCGGCGCACAGCACCGGCGGATCGTCGGGGGGCAGCGCCGCCGCGGTCGCGGCGGGGGTCGTCCCGTTCGCCCACGCCAACGATGGTGGCGGATCGATCCGGATCCCGGCCTCCTGCTGCGGGCTGGTGGGCCTCAAGCCCTCGAGGGCCCGGATGCCGTCAGGGCCCGATTCCGACGACCTGATCTTTGGTTTGGGCGCGGAACTGGTGGTCAGCCGAACCGTCCGGGACACCGCCGCCGCGCTCGATGCGACGCACGGCCCGGATGTCGGCGCCCGGCTGATGCTGCCCGCTCCGCCGACTCCCTATCTCGCCCTCATCCGTCGGCCGCCGACCCGCCTCCGGGTGGCCTTTGCCCTGACCAGCCCGGCGGGTGCGGTGCCGATGCACCCCGAATGCCGGGCGGGCGTCGAGCGGACGGCCAAGCTCCTCGGAGATCTCGGCCATGTCGTCGAGGAAGCGAGCCCCCGGTTCGACCACCACGCCGCATGTCTCAACTTCCTCGACCTTGCGGCCGCCTACTTCGGCACCGGGATCACCGCCATTCAGCAGTTGACGGGCCGGATCCCGAGCCGAGAGAACCTCGAAGCCACCACGCTGGCGGTCTACGAGTACGGCCGTCAGCTGACGGCGTTCCGGCCGGGGGGCGCCTTTGCCCGGATCAACGAGTTGTCCCGCCTGATGGGTGCGTTCTTTACGACCTACGACCTCTGGCTCACGCCC
>CADEGB010000328.1 GCA_902826755.1 uncultured Gemmatimonadota bacterium | reverse complement strand
GCGTCACGAGGCGGCGAGTGGAGCGCAGGGGGGAGATCCCGGCGCCCCCGCCCAGGATCGAATCGGCGAGCCGGGTCGGGGCCGGGATCATCAGGTTGATCCGGAGCGGCAGCGGGGCCAGCGAGTCGGTCCGCCGGAGGAGGTGGAGGAGCCGCCCGACATCGTCTTCGAGCGAAACCACCCCGGGCGCCGCCAGGAATCCGGCGTCGTACACCTCCACGACCCCGCGGGCCGCCAGGGAGTCCGCCGCCATTCGGAACGCCGCCAGCACGTCCTCGTCGGACAGCGGCGGGATCAGGCCCATCACCCGCTCGTTGGCCCGTTCCAACATCACGCCCGCCAGCCGGCCGTCGGGGCGGCGCTCGAACCGCCCGGCCGGCGGGTCGGGCGTCGCGTCGCCGTGCCCCGCCAGCTCGAGCGCCCGCCGGTTGACCCACCCCGCGTGACCATCGGTCCGGCCCAGGAACACCGGGTGCTCCGGCGCCGCCCGGTCGAGCGGGTCGCTGAGCGGGAGCGCCGTGGCGCCCCAGGCACCCTGGCTCCAGCCGGCCCCGAGGATCCAACCGCCCGGCGGGGTGCGCCGGGCCCGTTCGGCCACCAGTCGCTCGACGTCGGCCAGGGTCGTCGCGCCGCCGAGATCGAGGAACAGCCGTTGGTCGGCGGCCTGGTTTAGAAGCGCGAGGCCGACGTTGTAGAGATGCACGTGATGATCGACAAAGGCCGGGCCGACGACGGCCCCACCGAGATCGGTCACTGGCGCGCCGCCCGTTCGCCACCGAGCCACCGAATCCTCGTTGCCAAGACTCACGACCAGGCCGCCGCCCAAGGCGATGGCCGTCGGCATGGCCGGCCCTGGCCCCGAGTCGAGCGTGACCACCGTGATGCCGGTGAGGATCTGGTCGATTGGCCGCGTTATCGCGCCGTCGCCGCAGGCCGCCACCCCCATCCCGACCAGGGCTGCCGCGACCGCGCACGACCTTCCGGCCGGCGGTGGTCGGTGTAGCTTGCGGTGACTCAACCGAGAGACAAAGATGCGCATGAAGGCGCTTGGAGTTTGGGCGGCTCCAGCCCGGGGCGCAACGGCTCCGGGCTCGTTGATCGGCGTCCGGGGGCTGGTCCTGCTCGGCCTGGCCCTGGTGGCGACCGGCGCGAGGGCGCAGGCGCCGGCCATCAGAGGCTTTGAGCCGACCTCGGCCCGTCGCCAGGCCGCCCTCGAGGCTGATCTCGCCGCCCGGTTGAGTCGGGATTCCACCGGGGCCTACTTCCGGGTGTTCACCGAACGCCCGCATCCGGCCGGCTCGGTCCGGAACCGGGAACTGGCCGAGTTCCTGGCCGACCGACTTCGCCAGTATGGCTGGGAGGACGTCACCCTCCATCGCTACGACGTGTTGCTTCCCTGGCCGGATCGGGTGTCCGTGACGATGGTCTCGCCCAGCCGATTCGAGGCCTCGCTCGTCGAAGACGGCTACCCCGTCGATCGCGACACCTACCAGGACGCCGGGCCCACCTACCTCGGCATGTCCGCCTCCGGCGACGTGACCGGCGAGCTGATCTACGCCAACAGCGGCAATCCCGCGGACTACGAGTTGCTCAAGGCGCGCGGTATCGATCCGGCCGGCAAGATCGCCCTGGTCCGCTACTCCAACCCGTACAGCTACCGCGGCTTCAAAGCACTCACGGCGGAACGGTATGGCCTCAAGGCCATGCTCATTTACTCCGACCCGGCCGAGGATGGGTTTGCCCGAGGCCCGACGTTCCCCGATGGTCCCTGGGGTCCGGAAAGCCACATCCAGCGTGGGGCCATCAGCTACGACTTCATCGTGCCCGGCGATCCGCTGACCCCCGGGTGGGCTTCGATTGACGGCGCCCGGCGGATCGCGGAAGCCGAGTCGCGGGCGGTCCCCAGGATCATCGCGGTGCCGCTGTCCTATCGGGACGCCCGGCCGTTGCTCGCGGCCCTTGGCGGATCGGAAGCCCCGGAGGCCTGGCGCGGCGGGCTGCCGATGACGTACCGCCTGGGCCCCGGTCCGGCCACCGTCCGGGTCGTGGTGACGATGGACGGGAAGACCCGGTCCATCTGGAACGTCGAGGCCAGGATTCGCGGGGCGGTCGAACCCGACCAGACCGTCGTGTTAGGCAACCATCGAGATGCCTGGGTCTTCGGCGCCGTCGACCCGAGCAGCGGCACCGCGACCCAACTCGAACTGGCCCGGGTGCTTGGCGGGCTCGTCCGGGAAGGGAAGCGGCCTCGACGGACGATCGTGATGGCCAGTTGGGACGCGGAGGAATGGCACCTGACCGGATCGACCGAGTGGGGGGAGCAGTTTGCCGAGGCGCTTGGCCGCCAAGCGGTGGCGTACCTCAACGTCGACGGCTCGACGAGTGGCTCGCGTTTCGGAGCGAGCGCGGTGGCGAGCCTCAACCCCCTGGTGACCGAGACCGCGCGCGCCGTGGCGGATCCAGCGGGTGGGACCGTCCTCGATCGCTGGGCCCGCGGGCAGGCCGTCGACGGGCTGGTCGAGAACACGCTCGGCAGCGGGTCCGACTACACCGTCTTCCTCAACCACCTCGGCCTTCCGATCGTCGACCTGGCTTTCGGCGGCCCGTACGGCGTCTACCACTCGATCTACGACAACTACTACTGGATGACCCACCATGGGGATCCGGGGTTCCGCTACATGACGACCATGGCGGAGGTGTGGGGTCGAATGGCCCTTCGGCTGGCCAACGCCGACGCCCTGCCATTCGATTTCCGCCTGACCGCCGATCGGGTCCGGCGGTTCCTGGCCGACTTGGCCGGGGTGACAGGGGTTGCCGAGCGGCTCGACCTCCGCGCGGCGAACGCCGCCGGGCGCCGGCTCGCGGCCGCGGCGGAACGGGTCGAGGCGGCCGTGGCCGCGGCGGTTGCCGCGGGCGACGCCGACCGGTTGGCCACCCTCAACCGCCGGCTGCTCCTGGTGGAACGGGCGTGGCTCCTTCCGGAGGGTATCCCCGGGCGGCCGTGGTTCCGGCACGCGCTCTACGCCCCGAAGTTCACCTACGCCGCGATGGAACTGCCTGGGGTGCGGGAAGCCGTTGACGACGGGGATTGGCCTCGGGCCCGCCACCAGGTTTCCCTCCTGACGGAGCGCCTGGTGGCCGTCGAGCGGGCGCTGGCGGGGATCAGCGGGGAAAGGTGAGGGTAGCCGGTCCCGGCTCGCCGGGGACGAAATAGAGGGAGGTTTCGTCCCCGCTGGCGGTGTGGAGGACTTTGAGGAGATTCTGCTGGTCGCCGAACAGTTCGAACAACACCCTGCTGGCGATGCCGATTCGGGCGGGCGGCCGGTCGGCCCGGAACTGGATCAGGTACCACCACATGTCGTTCTCCGGCCCGCTCGACGCCACCAGCCCCGTCAGCGGTTTGCCGTCGGCCGTCACCAGCAGGCTCTTGGCCAGGTAGCCGGTGGCGAGCGAATCCGACTCGCGCCGAACGGTGAGGTCCACCGTGTCGCGCCGGGCATATCGGGCCAGGGCTCGACTCAGGTCATCCTGGAACATCCGGAGCCGAATCGTGATGGTTGACCCTTCGATGGCCACCCGGCCGTAGCTCACGTGGACCTCGTGGCCCGCGGCCGGGGCGAGGCGCGCGGAGGTCACCCCGAACGCCCCGAACCCGGTCGCCACGACCAACGCAACCGCCGGCCACGTTCCGATCATGGAACCGGCTTGCTCTCCCGGACCCAGGTGTTGTTGCTCCGGTCGATGTCGGCGAAGACTTCGTCCGGATCGACCACGATCTTCACGACCGCCTGGTTGGTGAAGAACCCGTAGACATACCGCTTTTCGTTGAAGCGCCAGGCGTCGGCCGGCACCTTGACCCGACCCTTGGTCCCGTCCTCATAGGTGATTTCCAACTCGATCGGCATGACCAGACCGCCCTTGTTGTCGAGCTGGGCGCGGTAGTAGAACTTCCCCTTGTCGCTGGATCCGACGAGCGAGTCGGCGGATTGACCGGCCACTCGGGTGATGGCCTGGTCGTTCGCGTGGGTGGTGTAGAACCACCCTCGCCAGAACCAGTTGAGCTGCTCGCCCGCGCCTTCCTCCATGGCCCGGAAGAAGTCGACCGGCTGCGGCTTCTTGAACATCCAGGCCTGGCTGTACTCCCGGAACGCCTCGTCGAACCGTTCGGCGCCGAGAACCTGCTCGCGAAGCATCACCAGGCCGGCCGCTGGCTTGGAATACCCGTTGTTGCCGAAGTCCTTGTGGATGATGTCGGACTCGGTCATCAGCGGAACCTGGTCCTGGTCCCGCATGTACGCCACGATGTTCTTTGCCGGGCCGCGGCGGGATGGATACGCCGCGTCCCAGTCCCGCTCGGCGTAGTACTGGAGGAAGCTGTTGATGCCCTCGTCCATCCAGGTCCACTTCCGTTCGTCCGACGCGACGATCATCGGGAACCAGTTGTGTCCGACTTCGTGGATCGTGACGCTGATCAGGGCCCGCTCGAGAGCGTCGGTGTAGCGACCGTCCGGCCCAGGGCGAGCACCGCAGAAGGCCACCATCGGATACTCCATGCCGAAGATCGGCCCGTGGATGTTGGCCGCCTTCGGATAGGGATACTCGAATGCGTGCCGGCCGTACGACTTCATCGTCTGGATCGACGCTTTGGTCGAGACCTTGTCCCACAACGGCATCGCGTCGCGCGGGTAGAGCGAGTGGATCGCAATCGGGGTCTGGGTCGGCCGGTACTTGAAGCCCGCGGCGTCCCACACGAACGTCTTCGACGACGCCCAGGCAAAGTCGCGGACGTTGTCGGCCTTGAAGCGCCAGGTCAGGGTGCCCCGGGTGGTGGGCCGGCTCCCCGGCGTCATCACTTCGTCGGGCCGGACGATGAAGACCGGCGTTTCGCTCCGGTACGCATCCGCCAGTCGGGCCCGCTGGGTGGCGGTGAGGACCTGGAGCGGATTCTGGAGCAGGCCGCTCGCCTCGACGATGTGGTCCGCCGGGACGGTGATCGAGACGTCGTAATTACCGAACTCGAGGTAGAACTCGCCCTGACCCATGAACTGGTCGGTCTGCCAGCCGTTGACGTCGTCGTAGACGGCCAGCCGTGGAAACCACTGGGCCATCTCGTAGAGCCAGCCGTCCCTGACCTTCTCGCGGCCGCCCCGGTTGTTGGTGCTGCCGATGTCCGGAACCCGGAATGTCCAGTCGATCTCGAACACCGCGGTTCCGCCGCTCGGCACCGTCCGTCCCAGCTGGACCTTCATCACGGTGGCGTTGATCAGGTACCGGGCCGCGGTCTTGGCGCCGGTCCGGGGATCGACCAACCGAACCCGG
>CADEGB010000327.1 GCA_902826755.1 uncultured Gemmatimonadota bacterium | reverse complement strand
GGTGGAGAAAGACGGCAATGCCTCGGCGGTACGCCGCCGCCCTCCCGTCGCCCAGGGAAAACGATCGGGTCATCCGCTCGAACAGGGAGCCCGGTCGGTCGTGGTCACGCCGCAGTACGAGCAGCCACTGGATGAAGTCGCGCATCGTGGTGATGACGGACCCGTCCCCCGAGGTGTGAAAGGGGACGTTGACGAGCGCGGGGGCGTCGTCCGGACCTCCCAGGTAGGTCGGTGCCTGGTTGGGGTAGAAATGATGGAGGGACGGATCGGCGAGCGTCGCCGCCATGCCGAGCGGCTGGAACACGAGTCCCTGCATTGCAAGGGCAAAGGGCTGGCCGGTCACTGCGGCGATCAGCCGCGCGAGGATCCGATAGTTGGCGTCGGTGTACGCCATCGAGGACCCCGGCGGGAAGTTGAGGGCGCGTTGCCGGGCCGTGAGCTGGAACATCTCGTCCACCGTCAGACTCCCCCGCAACCCGGCGAGCGCCAGGAGACTTTCGTCCTGCCACAACCCGGAACTCATCGTCAGCAGATGGTCGATGGTGACCGGGGCGCCCACGTCCGGAAAATCGGGCAGATGGGCCTTGATCGGGTCGGTCAAGCGGAGCTTGCCCTGGTCCTCGAGTCGGAGCACGGCGGTCGCCACGAGGCTCTTGGTGATCGACGCCAGGCGGTACCGGGTGTCCGGCGTCCACGGCACCCCGAACTCCCGCTGGGCGGCTCCGTATCCCTTGAGGTGAATCACCTCGCCCCGGTGGATGACCACCACCACGCCACCCACCGTCCCGGGCCGGGTGTAGGGGGCGTAGAGCGAGTCGATCCGGCGGGACAACTCCGGTCGGCGCGCGATCTCGGCGGGGGCTGGGGACTGGGCCAGCGCGCTCCCGACGGCCGCGAGGGTGAGCGCGACGGCGCCGCCGAGTGGGGTCATGACCGCTCCTTGATGATTGGGGACCAGACCGATCGATGGACGGACCGGTCGCTTGCCGGCCTCTCGTCTCAATGCCAAATTTACCGGGCGCCGTCCGGCGCACCACCCTTCGATCGTCAGAGCGTCCTTCGATGCGCCTCCGTTTCGGAACCGCCGCGGCCTTCCTGGCCCTCGTGCCCGCTCTTGCCCCAGCGCAGACGAAAGTCTCCCGTCCGGGCGCCTATCAGGGATACTCGGTCGAGCAGTACGACGGCCATCAGCGCACCTCGATCTATCTGACGATGCGCGACGGGGTCCGACTCGCCGCGGACATCATCCGGCCCACCAAGGCCGGCGTGCTGCACCAGGAACCGCTGCCCGTGGTCTGGGCGCACCACCGCTACCATCGGGCCACGATCGTCAACGGCGCCCTCCGCACCACCTTCGGCGAGATGGCGCTCCTCCTCAAGCACGGCTACGTCCTTGCCGTGGTCGACGCGCGCGGGGCCGGTGCCTCGTTCGGTCACACCCCGGGCTTCTACGCCGAGGCCGAACGGAAGGACACCTACGAAGTGACGGAGTGGCTCGCCCGACAGCCCTGGTCCACCGGCAAGGTTGGGATGTGGGGGCGCTCGTATCTCGGTCACATCCAGTATTTCGCCGCCGCCCAGCGACCGCCCAGCCTCAAGGCGATCTTCCCGGAGATGGCCACCTTCGACTGGTTCGACGATTTCAACCCGGGGGGCATCTTCCACGAGTATGCCCTGCCGACCTGGCGATTCCTGACCCGCAATCTCGACGAGTCGAAGACCTTCGAGTGGTTCGGGGCACCGTTCGGACCGGTGGCCCCGGTGGACGGGGATTCCGGCGAAGTCCTCCGGGCCGCCGCGATCCGAGACCACGACAAGAACCTCGACGTCGGCGAGATGTTCCGCGATGCACCCTACCGGAACTCGATCGAGCCGCGCACTCGGGAACGGCTGTACCAGACCCGGAGCGTCGCCTCCTTCCGGCGGGAGATCGCCGGATCGGGCATCGGGATCTATCACATGAACGGCTGGCTCGATGAGCCGCGCCAGGCGGTGCTGCTCTACCGGAACCTCGCGACACCGCGCAAGCTGGTGATCGGGCCGTGGTACCACACCCAGACCCGCGGCTTCGACAATCAGGTGGAACACCTCCGCTGGTACGACTATTGGCTCAAGGGCATCGACAACGGCATCATGCGGGAACCGCCGATCTACTACGCCACCGTCAACGCCCCCGCGGACAGCACCTGGCGTTTCGCGTCCACCTGGCCGCTCCCCTCGGAGCGGCGCCGCAACCACTATTTCGGCGCCGGCCCGAGCGGGTCGGTCTCGTCGCGCAACGACGGCACCCTGGACACCAAGCGGCCCCAAGGGCCCGGCGAGGACGCCCAGACGATCGACACCTCCACCACCTCGGGGCCGGCCAACCGCTGGACGGTCGGCTACGGCCATCCTCCCGGCTATCCCGACATGGCGCCTAACGACGCCAAGGGGTGGACCTACACCTCGGCGCCGCTCCCGCAACGGGTCCTCGTCACCGGGCACCCGGTGGCCCGGCTCTGGGTCACCGCCGATACCACCGACGCCGACTTCTTCGTGTACCTCGAGGAGGTCGAGCCGACCGGGAAGTCCAATTTCGTGACCGACGGGTTGATCCGGGCGGCCCGAGGCCGCCTCGGGACCGCCCCGTACGACAAGTTCGGACTCCCATACTTGAGCCAGTCGTCCGACGATCCGCCGATCCGCCTCTCGCCCACCAAGCCCACCGAGCTGGTGATCGAATTACTGCCGACCTCGCTCTACTTCCGGGCGGGAAACCGGATTCGAGTGACGGTGACGGGGCGTGACCACCTGAACTTCCCGGGTTCCCCCCGCGCCGCTCGAGTGACGATCCACCGCTCCGCCGCGTTCCCCTCGCACCTCGAGCTGCCGATCATTCCGGAAGCCTCGCGGTGATCGCGCTGGCGTTCCTGGTCGCCACCGCGGCCCCCACGGCCGCGGTGGTCCAGTCGCCCCCCGGCCCCGCCGAGGTGAGGGCAGCCTTCCGTCAGCCACCGAAGCGCTTCCGACCCATGGTCCGCTGGTTCTGGCCCGGCGGGGACGTGCGCGCGGACGCCCTGAAGCGGCAGATCGGCCTCCTCGACGAGGCCCACTTCGGCGGCGCCGAGATCCAACCGCTCCGCCTGGGACTCAATCCGCGCGCCCCCGCCGACGCCCTCCGTCGGGTCCACGACTACCGCACCCCGACCTTCTTTGGCCGGGTCCGGGCCGCCCTCGAGGAGGCCTCGCGCCGGGGCATGTGGATCGACTACACCATGGGCTCCGGCTGGCCGTTCGGCGGGGGCCTGACGATTACGCCCGAGTTGGCGGAACTCGAGTTGCGGTTGGCCCACCGGGCGGTCCAGGGCGGCCGGACCTTCACGGACCGGATCCCGTGGCCCGCCCCGCCGCCCGGGTTCGGAACGTTCGTTGCCCGGATCACCGGCGCCACCGATTCCCTGCCGCCGGGGTGGCCCGAGCGACTGGCGGCCCGCGAGAAACTCGTGGCCGTGGTGGCGATCCGCGGGTCGGCCGCCGTGATCGACTCGGCCGCCGGCAAGGACCTGATCGGCAATCCGGTCCGCGCGATCACCCGCCCCGGCGCGCTCGACCTCCGCTCAACGGTCGTCCTCACCGACCGGGTCCGCCCCGACCGAACCCTCGACTGGACTCCGCCCGACGGCGAATGGCAGTTGTTCACGATGGTGCAGGCTCCGGCGGATCAGCGGGTCCTCGGCGGGGTCGGGGGCCCTCAGCTGGTGGCGGACCACCTGGATCGACGGGCCATCGAGACGCACTTTGCCGCCGTCGGCGATTCGGCTGTCCGGTACCTCCGGCGGTTTGCCGGCACCACCTGGCGCGGCGTGTTCATCGACAGTCTCGAGTTGGCGGCGGAGTTCTGCTGGACCGACACGTTTCTGGCCCATTTCCGCCGGCTCCGCGGCTACGACCTGACCCCGTTCCTGCCCCTGCTCGATCCGGCGTACGACGTACCCGACGTGGCCCACCGGATCCGTCACGACTACGCCGAGACCGTCGCCGATCTGCTGGCCGAGCAGACCTACGGCCCGTTTGCCGAGTGGGCCAGCCGGCATCGGATGGTGTCCCGCGTCCAGGGCCACGACGCCCCCGCCGACGAACAGCGTCTGTACTCGCTCGCGACCATCCCCGAAACCGAGAACCTCCACGGCGGCGGCCGGTACGACCTCCTCAAGCTGGCCTCATCCGCCGCCCACGCCTCCGGCCGGTCGATCACCTCGGCCGAAGCGTTCGTGTGGATCATGGAGGAGTATCAGACGACCCCGGAAAAGATGAAGCGCCAGGCCGACCAGTTGATCGCGGCCGGCATCAACCAGATCGTGGCGAGCGGCGTTCCGGTCGAATACCTCGACCGCCCCGAACCCGGTTGGTACCCGTTCGTCTCCCCGTTCCCGTACGCCTCGCACCTCAACCGGTACGACCCGTTCTGGCGCTTTCTGCCGGCGCTCAACGACTACATCACCCGGCTCCAGTATCTCTCGCAAACCGGCACCTCGGTCACGCCGATCGCGGTGCTTCAGCCGGAACTCTCCTTTTCGGATCGGCCGGCAAACGCCCCGATCGTCCGGTTCGTCGGCGACCTGCTCGACGCCGGCTACGACTTCGACTACCTCAACGGCCCGACGCTCCGCGATTCGAGAGTGAGCGAGGGCGCGCTGGTGTCGTCGGGCGGGGCGCGGTATGACGCCCTGGTGCTGGTCGAGGTGGAGAGGCTGGACCTCGCGGTGGTCGAGCGGCTCGCCGCGCTGAGCCATGCCGGGTTGCCGATCGTGATCGTGGGGCAACGGCCGGTCGACCAACCCGGATATCGGGACCACGCGGCGGGGGCGGAGCGGATTCGGACGCTGGTCAACGCCATGGAGCGGCAGCCGAACGTCCGGTTTGCCGCGACCCCCGCCGAGGGGCTCGAGCAGGTCCGGGCCACGGCCACCCCCAACGTCCGACTCGAGGGGACGAGTACCGGGGTCAACGCAATCGAGAAACGAATCGGTTCGTTGACCGCCTTTTTCTTTCGAAACGGGGCAACCGAAACCAGGACGCTGATCGCCCGATTCCCGCGGGCCCGCGGCAGGGCCGAGGTGTGGGATCCGTGGACCGGCGCCGTGGAGCCGCTTGCGCCAACCGGCGAGTCCGGGGCGTTTCTCCTCGACCTCGAGGGCTCCGGGTCCAAGGTCATCGTGTTCGACGAGACGGCCGCGGCGCTGCCTGCCGTGGCCAGACACGAAGCCGAGGCGCCGCGGGTCATCGGGATTGGCGGTGCGGCCGAGTGGCGGTTCGAAGCGGTGGGCCGGATCGGCTCGGGCCCGGAGACCCGGCTGGAACGGACGGCCACCGCGTT
>CADEGB010000326.1 GCA_902826755.1 uncultured Gemmatimonadota bacterium | reverse complement strand
GAGCTATTGAGGGCAGGTACGCTACTCCGGCGGCAGCGGCGTCAGCAAGCCCCCCGGGGGACGCCTTGCCGTCCGGCCGCCAATTGACGACACTACGTCGATTCTCTCCGAGCACCTCATCGTGAACCAGGCCATCCGACGGGCAGCCTTGACGGCAGCGGCCCTGCTGGCGCTTGTCGCGCCCCTCGCCGCCGAGACCGCGCCTCTGACGTCGACCCGGGATCCGGTGTCCCAGATCCTGGTCGGCCTCATCATCGCGGCGGTCTTCGTGCTGCTGGCGCTGGAGCAGGCTCATCGGGTCCTGATCATCTTCGGAGCAGTTTCGCTGCTCTGGCTGATCACCTACCTGACCCCCTATCGGCTGATCTCCTTCGAGGCGGCCCAGCGGGCCATCGACCTCAACGTCATCCTCCTGCTGGCATCGATGATGGCGGTGGTGGCCGTCCTCAAGAGCACGGGGGTCTTTACCTGGGCGGTGGCCCGCCTGCTCCGGTTCTCCGGCGGGCGGCCCACCCTGATCGCGGCCCTGCTGATCTCGTTCACCGGCCTCCTCTCGAGCGTCGCGGACAACGTCACCACCGTCATCTTCACCACTCCGATGGCCCTCGAGTTGGCCGCCCGCCTCAGGATCCGCCCGATGGCGCTCCTGCTCCCGATGGTGATGGCGTCCAACATTGGCGGGACCGCCACGCTGATCGGCGACCCGCCCAACATCCTGATCGGATCGGGTGCGGGCCTCTCGTTCCTCGACTTCGTCGTCAACCTGACCGCGCCGGTCCTCCTGATGCTGGCAGTGCTCGAGTGGTTTTCCGGCCGGGTCTACGGCGATGCCTATGGGGCGGGGATCCAGCGGATCAACCCCACCGATCTTCCGATTCCGCCCCTCGAGAACCTTCCGCTGCTCCGCTGGGGCATCGCGATTTCGATCGGGATCTTCATCGGGTTCTTCACCCACACCATCACCGGGATGCCAGCCGCGCTCCCGGCCGCGATCGGGGCGGCGGCCCTGCTGATTGCCCAGGACGTGATCCACCTCCGGACCCGGGATGCCTCCACCGAGGAACGGATCCACGGGATCCTCCACGTCATCGAGCGGGAAATCGAGTGGCCCACCCTCTCGTTCTTTGCCCTGCTCTTCATCGCGGTCGGCGCCGCGGTCGAGACGGGCCTGATCGACACCCTCTCCCGCAATCTGGCCGGCTTCATCGATTGGGGCGCCGCCAACTTTGGCCTTGGGCCCACCGGGACGCTCTTCTTTGCCGCCCTCCTCATCCTCTGGGTGAGCGGCGTCCTCTCGGCCCTGATCGACAACATTCCCTACGTGGCGGTCACCATTCCGATCGTGGCCAGCCTGGTCGGTCGACTCAGCGGCGACACCCAAATCCTCTGGTGGGCCCTTTCGTTAGGCGCCTGCCTGGGCGGCAACGGGACCGCCATCGGCGCCTCGGCCAACGTCACCGTCATCGGGCTCGCCGATCGCGCTGGGGAGCACATCACGTTCGCGCAATTCGCCCGGTTCGGAACCCCGGTCATGCTCCTGACGCTGGCGATCTCGACCGTCTTCATTGCCGCCCACCTGTTCCTCGGCCCCCGGGCCACTCACCTGGGCGCGTTCCTCCTGCTCGGAGCCATCCTGGCCAGCCGCCTGATCCTCGTTCGGCGCAACCAGATCCGAGCGGCCTGACCCGAACTGCAGGAAATGGCATCCGCCGCGGACCCAAACCGCGGCGCACCGCGCGTGCAATCCAACTACCCTCAGGCATCCCCGGGTACGGCTCTTGCCGATTTCGTACCCCACTGCCCAGGAGTCGGATTCGTGCGGAACACCAGCTACGCCGTCGGCCTCGCCTACATGGCGCTATGCGCCGTCGCGGTCGCGAAGAGCCGGCCACCGGTCGTGGTCGAGACGCCCGCGGCCCATCAGCCGATCGAACCCCTGACCGCGGAAGCGCCGATCGACGACGCCGCGGCCTGGTTCACGGCCATCAAGCCGTTCTGCAACACGGTCGAAGTGGAAACGGCGCTGGCCCAACGGCAGGCGCCGCCACCGGGCGTCCTCGGGGCCGGCTATCACGCGGCCTGCCTTGCCCTCGGCGGGAAGATCGAGCGGGCCCGCGGCGTCCTTGCCGCCGTGGCCGCCGATGACCGATGGCGGGCCGCGGGGGTCGTCTTCGACGTGGCGCACCCCGTGGCCGACGCCGGGGACGACCGTTCGGCCGGCCCGATCATGGCCCTGGTCGTCGATTTCTGGCCCAACCATCACATGGCGCTGTACCACGCTGGCGCCTCGGAGTACGCCCTCGGCGACCTCGCCGCGGCCCGCCAACACCTGGCGGCGTTCATCGAGCTCTACCAGGCCCAGGATGGGTGGCGAGGCAACGCCCAGAAGATCCTGGCCGAACTCGGCGCCGAGGCCCCATGACGCTGGCCCCCGTCCCGGTCACCGACCTAACGGCCGGCCAACGGATTCTCGACCGGTTCGTGATCATGGGCGAACTGGGCCGCGGCGGCTGCTCGGTGGTCTACGAGGCCCGCGACCTGACGGTCGGCACCGATGTCGCCCTCAAGTTCCTGGTTCCGCCACCCGCGGCGGCCGAGGAGGCAAAGGAGCGGCTCCGCCGCGAGGTTCAACTCGTCCGCGGACTCCGCCACCCCAGGATCGTCGGCATCCACGAGTTCCTCGACGACGGACCGGTGTCGTTCGTGGCGATGGACCTGATCGACGGAACCGACCTGGCCCGGCGGGTGGCTGAACGCGGCCCACTCCCCGCGGACGACGCCATCCGCCTGGCGCAGGAAATCACGAGCGCGCTGGTGGCGGCGCATCGCGCCGGGATCCTCCATCGAGACATCAAGCCCGCCAACATCCTCCTCGACCACGCCGGTCGCTCCTTCCTGGCCGACTTCGGGTCGGCCCGCCTCGACGGCCAGGCAACCATGACCCGCACCGGCGGCTTGGTCGGCACCGTGGCGTATCTGGCGCCCGAAGTTTGGTTCGGACAGCGACCCGACGCCCGGACCGACCTCTACGCCTTGGGGGTCACCCTGTTCGAGGCGCTGACTGGCCACCTGCCGCCCCGTCCGTCCACGCACCTCCCACCGACGCCGGAGCCCGACGGCTTCCGACCCGGCCGGCTCCGCCCGGAACTGCCGCCGTGGCTCGACCAGATCGTCGCCATGGCCACCATGGCCGACCCTCGGCACCGGTTTGCCACCGCGGAACAGCTGCTCGATGCCGTGGAGCACCGTCGATTCCCCGCCCAGCCAATGATGGCGGCGGTCCTGTCCTCAGCGCCCGACGCGATCGCTCCGCCGCGCCTCCCCCGCTCGCTGTGGCTCCTGCTGGCCGGGATCGGGACGAGCGGAACGCTGGCCGGGCTGGCCGCGTCTCAGCATTTCTTCTGGGCCACGCCGGTCGTGGCGTTCCTGGTGTGGCGGAGCGCTCGCCGCGACCTCGCGGCGAGGCCGCCGGCGGAGAGCGATCCGGTGGCCCGCCGGTGGGATTTGATCGGCCCGCTCGCGACCGCGCACCAGGCTCTCCCCATCGGGGTTGCGCGTGGTCTGCTCGAGGACGTGCTGGTTTTGGCGAGGGCGCAGGTCGAGTCGGCGTCCTCCCCGACGGCGGCCGCGCGGTGGCGGACCCAGTTGGAGCCCCTGGTGGCCACGGCGGTGGCCGCGGCTGGCGACCTGGCGACCGTCGATGACGCGCTGACGAGGATGGAGGCCGCCGCGAACGGCGTCCGGATGGTGCCAGCGAGCTATTGGGAGAACCTGGCGGACCTCGAACGGACGCGGGACGGACTCTCCACGATCCTGCTGGAGCTGATCGGCGCACTGGGCCGAGCCCGTGGCGCCGCCGTCGACGACTTCGATTCAGCCCGGTTTCGGCTGGAGGAACTGGTGGGTGATCTCACGGGCGACCTCAGCCGGACCGTGGCCGCGGCTCGCGATCTCGAAACCGCGCTCCGCCGCGGCTGAGCGGCCGGCTCAGCCCTCCATCATCGCCAGGTAGGCTCGATCCCAGGCCGCGGGAACCGACTCCCGCGCCGAATAGGGGCCCGGCTGATAGCGCCGCGACCCGATCCCCCGATGGCTTTCCTCCGTGATGTGCCAATCCTGCCGATTGGTCAGATCCCACATCGCGACCGCGTCCTCCGGATTGAAGTCCGGATCGCCGAAGGCTTCCGGGTGGAACAGCCACTCGCTCTCGACGACGGTCCGGTCGGCCGCCTGGGGCCAGACGGTGTAGTAGTTGACGTAGTCGGGATGGATGCTCAGGAACATGTTGGGCATCAGGGTGTAGTAGTACGCCCGCCGAAGCTCGTCGCCCGACAGCGTCCCGATCCACCTGGCCGCTCGCTTCCCGGACATGGTGACGCTCTCGTTCCCCTCGGTGATTTCCATGTAGCCGCCAAGAAACGGCCCCTCGACCAGATCGTTGGCTCCGCTCTGATAGGGCAGTTTGCAGGACAACTCCGGGTGGATGGTGGGGCAATGGAGGCACTCGGAATAGTTCTGGAAGATCAGCTTCCAATTGGCCTTGATCTCGTAGACCACCCGACGGCCGAGTTTGAGCGACCCGAGGCCGAACCGGGTAAACCGCGCCTGCACCGGCGCGAAGACCTCGTGGAACGGGGCCGCGCCCGGGTCGAGGTTCACGAACAGGAACCCGTCCCACTCCACGACCGACGCCTGATGGAGCCCGAAGTTCGCCTTGTCGAACCCGGCCACCTCGTTCATGTGCGGCGCCCCGATCAGCCGGCCGTCGGTCGTGTAGGTCCAGGCGTGGTAGGGGCACTGAATCGTCTCGGAGAAGTGACCCGTGTCCTTCTCGCAGATCCGGGTGCCACGATGGCGGCAGACGTTGAAATGGGCCCGCGCCTGCCCGTGGCGATCCCGAACAATGATCAGCCCCTCGCCCGCCACCGTCCGCAGGAAGAAGTCTCCCGGCTTGGCAATCCGCTCGGCGCGACCGACGCAATGCCATTGGCGCTGCCCGATCCGCTCGACTTCTTCCGCAAACACCTCCGGCGCCACGTAATAGCGCGCCGGCATGGTGAAGGAACCCTGCTTGAACGTGGTCGACGTTCGATGGAAGGTGGCCATCGTATCCTCCGGCTATTTCCGTCCTTGCAGTACGGCCTGGGCCGCCAGCCAACCCGAGGCGCCGACGATCCCGCCCCCCGGGTGCGTGCCCGACCCGCAGAGATAGTAGCCCCGAACCGGCGTGGCGTAGTGGGCGGCTCCGGCCACCGGCCGCATGAACAGGATCTGGTCGAGCATCATCTCGCCGTGGCTGACGGCCCCTTCGCGGATTCCGAACTCCCGCTCGAGATCGACCGGCGCCAGGACCGCCC
>CADEGB010000325.1 GCA_902826755.1 uncultured Gemmatimonadota bacterium | reverse complement strand
GACCCGCCCGGCTCCGGGTCTTTCAGAAGCTGGTGCGGGTGTCCGACAGCGCGCAGCGGGTGGGCGCTCCGGCCGGTTCCGTCCGGTTGATCATCACCGCCCAGGACACCCTGCCGTGACCGGGCTCCGCCACCGCGCATGATTCCCACTCGGGACCTTCCGGCCGGGGGCGGCCCCTCCCGCTGGGCCGGCCCCGTGCTCCTGCTCCTCGGTCTGGTCCTCGTCTCGACCGGGCGCTCGCTCGGCAACGGGTTCGCGTTCGACGACGTCCCGATCATCCTCGAAAACGCCCAGATCCACGCGGTCTCGCCGCCATGGGTGTACGCCCAACAGAGCTATTGGCCTCCCCAGAATCTGGGCGACGCGTACCGACCGTGGACCGTCTGGTGGTTCGCGCTGCAATGGGGACTCTCGGGCGGGGCGCCGTGGGTGTTCCACCTCGGCAACCTGCTGTTGACCGCGGTCGCCACGCTGCTCGTTCACCGACTGGCGCTCTCGCTGCTCTCGCCGTTCGGCGCCGTGATCGCCGCGGCACTGTTCGCGGTCCATCCGGTGCACGTCGAGGCCACCGGCAACATCGTCGGCCAGGGCGAACTCTGGATGACCGCGTTTTCGGTGGCGGCGGCCCTGCTCTACCTCCGAGCCCGCCAGCGGGGCGAACTCGACGCCACCGCCCGGCTGGGGTTGGCCGCGCTGCTGGTCCTCGCGGCCGCCGCCAAGGAGCAGGGATTCGCCCTCCCGGCGCTCCTCCTGCTGGTGGAGTGGTTCGGCGTCCCCCGCCGCCCGGGCGAAAACCGACTGCGGATCGCGGGGGCCGCGTTCGGTCTGCTCGCGGTGGTCGGCGCCGGCTTCCTGGCGGCCCGGTTCGCGATCCTCGGCGACCTGGGCGGTGGTCCGCCAGCCGCGGGCCTGGCCGGGTTGAACCTGGCGGATCGGGCCCTGGTCATGGCGCCCCTCGCACTCGACTGGTTCCGGCTGCTCATCTGGCCTCGGGACCTGTTGGCGCAGTTCAGCCCGCCGGCCCATGGCGCCGCGCCGGTCTGGTCGGCGGCCGCAGCCGCGGGCGTTCTGGCCGTGGCGGCGGCCGCGGCCGCCTGGCTCGGGGCCGCTCGCCGACTCCCGGTTGCGGCGTTAGGCATCGGGTGGATCGCCGTCGGGATCCTCCCGGTCTCCAATCTGCCATTCCCGACCGGGGTCCTGGTGGCCGAGCGGACCCTGTTGCTCCCGAGCGTGGGAATCGTCCTGGTGGCTGGAGCGCTCGCCGACCGGTTCGGAGCCTGGGGACCACAAGCCCGGGTGACGGCGATGACGGCCGTCCTGCTGCTGATTGGCGCCGGCGCGGCCCGGAGCTTCTCACGCCAGGCTGTCTGGCGTGACAATCCGACGCTCTTTGCCCAGACCATTATCGATGAACCGCTGGCCTATCGGGGCTGGTTCGTGTATGGTCGTGAGTTGGTGAGACGCCGGGAGCCGGACCGGGCCATGGCGATGTTCGCCCGGGCGGGCGCTCTCTACGCCGGCGACCATCGGGTGTTCGAGGAGTGGGGACAGGTGCTTCGAACCCAGGGCCGCTGCGCCGATGCCATCCCGGTGTTCGAACGAGGGGTGGCCGCCGACCCGAAGGGCACCTTGGCCCGCAGCCGCCTGTTCGAGTGTTTGATGACGGAGCGCCGGTACCGGGAAGCCGCCGCCGTCGCCCAGGCCGGTCTGAGCCTGGGCGGCACTGAATTCCAGGCGGGACTCGACCGGGCCCGCCGCTCTTTCGAAGGAACCACCCGATGACCCGCCACCGCCGGCCCGACGAAGAAGACGACGACGAACCCGGCCTCCTCGAGGACTCCTTCGAGGGGACCTGCCCGCATTGTGGTGAATCCGTGACCCTCGCCATCGATCCGTCCGGCGGCGATCACCAGGAATACGTCGAGGATTGCGAGATCTGCTGCCGGCCCTGGCTGGTGACGGTCTCCGCCGGCGACGATGGGGCCTTTTCGGTCACCATCGATCCGAGCTGACCATCGATCAGGCCGCGGCAGGCCCTCGCTCGGCCAACTGCCGGGCCTGAGCCCACAGCCGCGGCGCGCCGAGCTGTTCGGCCACCGCTTCAAAGGCCTCCGTCGGACCCCGCCAGCGGAGGGAGTCCACCGCGTCGAACAGCGGCGCGTCGGTCACCAGGGTGGCGAGGGTCCGGAACAACCGGGCGTCCTCCATCCTTGTGGCGAGGCTCTCGGCCAAACGGGCGGCACCTCGCACGGGTAGTTCCCAGGCCGAGGGGTCGGCGGGAATCGCCTCGAGATGGAGAAAGCGGCCGAGCACTGTCGCGGCCGATTTGGCCCCCCAACCCGGAACCCCCGGATACCCGTCCGCCGCATCGCCGACCAGGGCGAGGTAATCAGGAATCGACGCCGGCTCGACCCCGAATTTGGCCACCACGCCGGCGGCATCCCGGATCTCCCGCTTCCTGCGATCGAACTGGACCACCCGATCACCAACGACGCACTGAGACAGGTCCTTGTCCGGGGTGCAAATGAAGACCCGTTCGACGGCTGAATCGGCGGCCGCGATCCTGGCGGCGGAGGCGAGGCCGTCGTCGGCCTCCAGATCGCCCATGGCCCAAACGGTGACGCCCATGGCGCGGAGCGCGTCCTCGAGCGGATGGAACTGCGCCCAGAGCGCCGGCTCGATGCCCTCCCCGGTCTTGTAGCCCGCCCAGAGCCCATTGCGGAACGACTCGATCACGTGATCGGTGGCCACGCCGACGTGGGTCACCCCGTCGCGCAGCATCCCGAGCACCGAACCGAGAACCCCGATCGTGGCCCCGACTTCGCGCCCGTCGTGACCGGTGGCCTCGGGCATCCCGAAGAAATGGCGGTACAGTTCGTAGGTCCCATCGATCAGATGCACATGCATCCCGAACGCTACCCCCGCGGTCCCTGCGGGGGAACCGGGGAGGTCCCGAATCGGGCCGTTCGCCATTCGCTCCGGGTCACTTCTCGTCCCGCCCGGTCCGTACCCACCACCCGCCAACGAAAGTCGGTCTCGCCGATCCGTTCGGCGAGCCAGGGTGGCGGCTGATATCCCGAGGCGGAGGCCAGCGCGGCGAACACCCGCGGACCGCGACGGGCGGCGAACTCGATCCGGTACAGGGCCGCGGCGGGATGGGGATCCCAGGAGAACGCGACGGTTCCGCCCACCATCGCGTCCGAGGCCGGCGCCACGAGACTGATCGCCGATCCGGCCGCGTTGCCGGCGCCCGGATCAACCTCGGAGCCACTCCCAACC
This sequence comes from uncultured Gemmatimonadota bacterium, assembly GCA_902826755.1. Classification (GTDB taxonomy): domain Bacteria; phylum Gemmatimonadota; class Gemmatimonadetes; order Gemmatimonadales; family GWC2-71-9; genus SHZU01. The sequence continues at coordinate 2,082 of CADEGB010000325.1, read as the reverse complement.
AGGTAACGGAGGACCGGCATCGGGAACCCCGCCACGCCGCCGGAACGGACGACGCCAGCGCCGGCACCCGCGGCGCCGAGATCGGAATCCCCCTCCTTGTCGGGGGACGCCTCGATCCGAAGCAAGACGTAGTAGACCCCGTCGACCAGAGTCGGTAGCCGGCTCGGATCAGGCCCCGGCAGCGTGACGGAGCCCTCCGGCGGCAGGAAGAGATTGAACCGTGCCAGCTGCGGGTAGCGACGCTGAGTCCCCCGCCGCTCGAGCGGCAGGGTGGCTTCGGTGAGCAGATCCTCTTCGGTCGGCAGATCGTCACCGGGCTGGACCAGTTCCCACCGCCCCACCAGGCGCCCGGTGCCGGTGTAGGTGATCCTGGCCTCGAGCGCCGGAACCGGCTCGCCCTGAGCGACCTGGAGCAACGGTGGACCCGATGCAAAGGCCAATCGGACGTCGGTGAACGAGAGCGGGGTCCGGGCGCCGCCGCCCGTCAGTCGACACGTCACGGCGACATACTGGTCGGGACCGCCCTCCAAGGCCACGAATCGGCGGACATAGAAAAACGCCGACCCCGCGCCCGACTCGGCCGCCTGGTAGGCCCGGCGCGCCACCGAGGGAGGGATCGTCATGATGTCGGTGAGCCCCCCGACCCCGCTTGCCCCGGCGCGATCGTACCGGATCGGCAACGACCCGAAGATGGTGGCGGGGTCGCAGCGTCGTCCCACCGACGGACTGGCCGGCATCAGCTCGCCGCACCAGAACGCCTCCGCCGGTCGGTACCCCGCCAGGCCGCCGAAGGTGAGGAAGACGGTGGTGGCCCCCTGGGCGTTGACGTTGACCCCGGTTGGGTTGACCCGGATCTGGGCGGCGAGAGATCCGGCGGCCGCCAGGCCGACCGCGACGAAGGCGGACAATCGAGAGAGAGGCATGGTCAGTAGAGCCGGATCGACGCGCCGGCGTTGAGGGTCCACAACACCTGGGTGGTCAGGCCGGGAACGGCGGTAACCGGGAGGAACGCGGCCCTGGTGCGCGCATACCGGACGTACAACCGACTTTGGCTCCCGCCCTCGATCCGGCGGTACAGGTCGACTCCCTGTGACACCTCGAGCTGAAATTCCGTGTTCCTGGTTCGCTGCCCGGCAAACGGATCGAAACCCCACGCCTGCGACACCGAGCCGGAGAAGCCGGTCGCTCGGAAGACCTGCGCCTGGAGTGACGCGCCGAGCCGTTCGGTCCGCTGCGTCAATCGGGCTTCGAAGCTCCGCTGCCGTTCGACGCTGGCATCGAGACTGGGCGAGAAACCGGACCACCCGGTCAGCGAAAGCGACGCCGCGTGGACGATGCCGCGGAAATCGGCCGCCTCCCGCCCCGCCTGGCGGTTGTCTTGAAACGACTGGTTCCAGCGATAGGCCAGGTTCCACCGGGCCGCCGTCCAGGTGGCCGAGCCGCTTTGCGAGGTACTCCACTGGTCGGGGACGTGAGACGCGGAGAAATCCCCGTTGTTCGGAATGCCCTCGCCCCATTGCCGGGTCCGCTGCCAGGCGTAGCTGAGGGCCGGGAGATACCAGGGCGCGGTGGCCACGCCGAGCAGTCCGGCGAGCGGGGCGGCGAGCGTCACGCTCCGGGTCCGGGTCCGCGACGTGAGAATGGAGGGGATCCGGTCGAGGTTGTCGCGGCCGGCGGCCAGGCTCGCCTGCCAGGAGAGGGCACCCACGGCCCCGGTGAGGTCGACCGCCTCGTGACGGACGTCGGACCGGACCGAACCACCGACGCTCCGGTACAGGGGGTCGACCCGCTCGTGCCGGAAGACCGCGCCTAACGACACGCCAGAGACCCCGGCCACCCGGCGACCCTCGACCACCCGGAGGCCCAGCTCGCCGAATCGCGCGGTCCGGGTGTCGGGCCGGACAGCCACGATCGCGGTATCGCCGAAGAGCAGCGGATCGCCAGGATTGACGAACCGGGACCGGGCGATCCCGCCCGAAAACCGAATCCGGTTGGCGGCGTCGCTCGCGGCCATCTCGAACCCGACGCCTCGGCTGGTCTCCGCGTCGGTGGCGGCGCCTTGCGCGTATCCCGTCGCCGGAA
>CADEGB010000324.1 GCA_902826755.1 uncultured Gemmatimonadota bacterium | reverse complement strand
AAACCCCTAAGTCCGCTAGTTTGCAGGGCTTATGTTCGACGACCTGTCGTCAAAACTGACCGATGCCCTCAAGCGGCTTGCCGGCAAGGGCGTGCTCAGCGAAGACGCAGTCAAAGAAGGACTCCGCGAAATCCGGCGGGTCCTTCTGGAGGCCGACGTCAGCTTCGACCTGACCCGTCAGTTCCTCGAGCGGGTTCAGGAAAAAGCGGTCGGGGTCGCGCAGCTCAAGGGCGTCAAGCCGGGTCAACAGCTCGTCAAGATCGTCTATGACGAGTTGGTCACGATGCTCGGCGAGAAACAGGCGCCCATCGCCTTTGCCTCGGTGCCGCCGACCATCATCCTGATGGTGGGGCTTCAGGGCTCGGGCAAGACGACGACGGCCGGCAAGTTGGCCAAGCGCCTCAAGCTCGAACAGAAGGCGCCGTTCCTGGTGGCCGCGGACGTGTATCGTCCCGCCGCGGTCGAACAGCTGGCCACGCTGGCCCGCCAGGTGGATGTCGGATTCCACGGCGAGCCGGGCCAGACCGATGTGGCGGGCATCGTCCGGCGCGGGATCGAGGCGGCCCAGAAGGCGCGGGCTCGCTCGGTCATCGTCGATACGGCCGGCCGGCTCCAGATCGACGACGAGATGATGGCCGAGCTCGAAAAGCTCAAGGCCGCCATCAAGCCGCACGAGATTCTGCTGGTGGCCGACGGGATGACCGGTCAGGACGCGGTGCGGATCGCCAAGGGGTTCCACGACGCCCTCGCGGTCACCGGTGTTGTCTTGACCAAGATGGACGGCGATGCCCGCGGCGGCGCCGCCCTCTCCGTCTACGGAACCACCGGCGCGCCGATCAAGTATGTCGGCGTCGGCGAAGGGCTCGATGCGTTGGAGCCGTTCCGGCCCGATCGAATGGCCGGCCGGATCCTCCAACAGGGCGACGTGCTGAGTCTCGTCGAAAAGGCCCAGGGGGCCATCGACGAAAAAGAGGCCGAAAAACTTGCCCGCAAGGCAATGTCGAAGAAGGGTCTGGATCTCCAGGACTTCCTCACGGCCATGAAGCAGATGCAGAAGATGGGGCCCTTGAAGAACGTGCTGGGAATGTTGCCGGGCGTGAATTCCCAGATGCTCAAGAACGCCAACGTCGATGATCAACGGGTCAAGCACCTCGAGGCGATCGTCCTGTCGATGACGCCGGCGGAGCGGGCCGACCCGGACGTGATGAATGGCTCGCGCCGCCTTCGGGTGGCCAAGGGGTCGGGACGGACGGTTCAGGAAGTGAATCAGTTGCTGAACCAGTTCAAGCAGATGCAGAAAATGATGAAGGGCGCCGGTAAACCGGGGATGCGGCTGCCGTTCGGACGTGGTGGTGGTTTCCCTGGAATGAACTGAGGACGGATTTCACATGGCTACTCGCATTCGGTTGCGCCGCGTCGGTCGGAAAAAGGTCCCGCTCTACCGCATCGTGGTGGCGGATCAGGACAAGGCCCGGGATGGTCGCTTCATCGCGATCCTCGGCACCTACGATCCCCGTGCCGCCGACGACAAGCAGGTAGTTCTCGACGTCGAGGCGGCCAAGGCCTGGGTCGGGAAGGGTGCCACGCCGTCGGATACGGTCGGCGCCATTCTCAAGAAGGCCGGCGTCGGCGCGTGACGACGGATCCCGCCCGCCACCTGGTGGTGGGGCGGTTGCGGAAGCCGCACGGTCTCAAGGGAGAGTGCACGGTCTTTCCGCTGACCAGCGATCCGGAGGCGGTCTTTGCCCCCGGTCGCGAGGTGTGGTTGATGAAGTTGAGCGGTGAGCTGGTCAACGGCCCCCTGATCGTCGAGCGGAGCCGGGCCTACCACCGCGAATGGCTGGTGGCGTTCAAGGGGTATCCGGAGCGCGGCGCGGTCGAGGGCTGGAACGACCTCCTCCTGTCCGCCCCCGCCGATACCCTTCGGCCGCCGGACGATGGAGAGGTGTACCTCCACGAGTTGACCGGGTTTTCCGTAGTGGACGAGACCGGCGAGGCGCTCGGCGTGGTCACTGCGGTCGACGAGGTGATCACCGGGGTGCTCCTCGAGGTGCAGGGCCGGAAGCGGGAGTTCGTGCTCCCCTTTCGGAAGGAGTTCGTGGTTGGGGTCGACCGGGAACGGCGGCGGCTCGACGTCAGGCTGCCGGAGGGTATGCTCGAGTGACGGCCCAGGTGATCAACGTGATCACCCTGTTTCCGGAGGTGGTGGCGCCGGCGGTCGGGGTCAGCATCCCGGCTCGGGCGGCAGAAAAAGGGCTGGTCGAGTTCCGGCTGATCCAGCTCCGGGACTTCGCCACCGATCGGCATCGGACGGTCGACGACACGCCCTACGGAGGCGGCGCCGGCATGGTCCTCAAGCCGGAGCCCATTTTCGCCGCGGTCGAATCGCTGCCCGCGCGGGGCAGGGTCGTGGTGATGTCGGCCCGGGGCCGGCCGCTCACCCATCGGGCCGTGGTCCGGTACTCGCTCGAACCGGTGCTCACGATCGTCTGCGGGCACTACAAGGACATCGACCAGCGGGTGGTCGATGGGCTCGAGGCGGACGAGGTCTCGATCGGCGACTTCGTCCTGAGCGGGGGCGAACCCGCCGCGATCTGCCTCATCGACGCGGTGGTGCGGCTGCTGCCCGGCGCGTTGGGCGACCACGAGTCGGCCGCCTCCGATTCGCACTACGACGGGCTCCTGAGCCCGCCGAGCTACACCAGGCCGCCGGAAGTTCGGGGCCTCGCCGTGCCCGAAGTGCTCCGGGGCGGCAATCACGCCGCCATCGCGGCGTGGCGACAGGAACAGGCGGAGAAGCTGACCGCCGACCGGCGACCCGATCTCTGGGCCGCCTGGCAACAGGAACACGAACACGACCCGGAGTCGTAGCGCCCGACGCGCCGACTTCTCGACTCAAGGAGGACGACGATGGCCACCACGCTCGCGACGATCACCCAGGAAGGGCTCAAGACCGGCCTCCCCAATTTTTCCCCCGGCGACACCATCAAAGTGATGGTCCGCGTCCGCGAGGGCGACAAGGAGCGCCTCCAGGCGTTTGAGGGCGTCTGCGTGGCCCGCAAGGGCGGCGGGATCGACGAGACCTTCACCGTCCGGAAGATCTCGGCCTCCGTCGGGGTCGAGCGGATCTTCCCCCTCCACAGCCCGTCCATCGCCACCATCGAGCTCGTCCGGCGGGGCCGGGTGCGCCGCGCCAAGCTGTACTACCTCCGCCGACTCAGCGGCAAGAGCGCCCGGATCAAGGAAAAGCGCGAAATCATCTAGCACCTCTACCGGTCTCGGCCGGGCGGACGGGGCGGGCCTCTCGAGGCTCGCCCCGTCCTGCATTTCCACCCTCTGCAACCTTTTCGCGGCGGATCGCGTCTTACTCTCGGTAACCGAGAGGAACGCATGGGCACCGACAGCTCCGTCATCCGTGGCACCCTCGACATGCTCATTCTCAAGACCCTCGCGGCCGAGCCGATGCACGGGTGGGGCATTTCCGAACGGATCCAGACCCGTTCCGCCGACGCCCTCCGGGTCCAGCAGGGTTCGCTCTATGCCTCGCTCCATCGCCTGGTACGGGAAGGGTGGATTCGCTCGTACTGGGCCGACACCGAAAACGGGCGGCGGGCCCGCTTCTACATGCTGACCCGGGCCGGCGAACGCCAACTGGCGGTCGAAGCCGACCACTGGCGGCGGCTGGCGGCCGGGGTAGCTCGGATCATGGCCTTCACCGACTGACCGGGAGCTCCCAATGCCGAGATTGGCCGACCTCTGGTTCCGTGTTCGGGCCCTGTTTCGCTCCGGCGCGTTGGAGCGGGAACTCGAGCAGGAGTTGGCGTTTCACCTCGAGATGGAAACCGAGAAACTCGTCGGCCAGGGTCTCGCGCCGGACGTGGCCGCTCGGGAGGCCCGCCGGCGCGTCGGCGGCGCCGTGCGACCCCGGCAGGAAGCCAGGGACAGTTGGGGCATCGGCATGGCCCGGGACGCCGCCAACGACGTCCGCCACGCCATCCGTCAGCTCCGCCGGCGACCGGGGTACTCGACGCTTGGCATCCTCACCCTGGCCCTCGGCCTGGGGGCAACCATCGGCCTCTTCGGCGTGGTCCGGTCGGTCCTTCTCCGCCCCCTCCCGATTGCCGACGAAGCGAACGTTCGGGTCTTTTGGGGCGACTACGACTGGCGCGGCGTGGAGTTCGACTTCCTCCAGGAGCGGACCCGGGCCTTTACCCGACTCGCCGCCTACTCGGCCAACGGCGTGGCCCTCCGCGGGGAGGCCGGTTCCACGATCATCCTCGCGGGCGTCACCTCCGCGGAGTTCTTCGACGTGCTCGGCGCCCGCCCGCTGATGGGTCGGACGTTCCGAGCTGGCGATGACCGACCCGGCGCCGAACCGGTGGCCATCGTCAGCCATGGTCTCTGGCAACAGGAACTGGGTGCCGACTCCGGGGTCGTCGGCCGTCGAATCGTGCTGGATGGCCGTCCCACCACCGTGATCGGGGTGATGCCCCGAGGGTTCTTCTTCCCGACTCCCGAGTTCCGGATCTGGACCCCGCTCGACCTCGACCCCGGTTCGGATGAATACCAGGGCAATGGCTGGCTCGTGCTGTTTGGCCGTATCGGTCCGAGCGCCTCGGAGCCGGCGGTGGCCGAGGACGTGGCCGCGATGGCCCGGGCGCTCGGCGAACGGTTCACCTACCCGGCCGCCTGGGACAAAACCAAGGGTGCCCATGTCCGCCCGGTTCGGGAGTACCTGGTGGGCGATGTCCGGCCGGCCCTGCTGCTGTTGCTCGGCGCCGGGGCGCTGCTGCTCCTGATGGCGTGCGCCAACGTCGCCGCGCTGGTCTTGGCCCGCACCACCGATCGGAGTCAGGAGATGGCGCTCCGCGCCGCGCTCGGCGCTGGGAGTGGGCGTCTGGCTCGGCAGGTCGTGGCCGAGTCGCTGACGTTCGCGCTCCTCGCGAGCGCGCTTGGCCTGGCGCTGGCGGTCGGCGGTCTCGACCTGCTGGTGGGACGGTTACCCCTGCGGAACGACTTCGGGTCGACGGTGGCGCTCGATTGGACCTGGTACCTCGCGGCGGTCGGCTTGGCCACGGCGGTCGGCCTGTTCGTCGCGATGGCGCCGGTTCGCGATCTCCTCGGCGGGCGGCTGCGGGGTCTGTCCGGCGCCCGGGGCGCGGCTGGCCTGACGCGGGCGACCGGTCGGGTTCACGCGGCGCTGGTCGGCGCCCTTGATGCCGCGCGCGAGGGAGCCCAGTGCGATGCGGCGCATCGCGTCGGCGGCGCCGCCGAACAGGATCTCGACTTGGGTGTCGTAGAGTTTGGCGCTGTCTTCGGTCAGCCAGCCGCCGGTTTGGTAGTGGAAGTTCTGCAGATAGTAGGTCGGGTAGCGGCCGTCGCCCTTCG
>CADEGB010000323.1 GCA_902826755.1 uncultured Gemmatimonadota bacterium | reverse complement strand
TCGAACCGGTGGATGAACTCGAGGTCCCGGGCGAGGATGGCTCGGATCGAATCGAGCGGTAGGCCGGTCGGAAGCACCACCAGCCCGGGACGAACCGCCGGGTCATAGACACCCTTGACCCGGACCGTGTCGTCTTGCGCGACGGCCGTGCTGGCCCCGACCAACGTACCCACCGCCAGCAGCAACCACCGTCTCATGACCGTTTCCTCGGCGTGAACAGAAATGCGACTTGGAGAATGTCCGAGGTCCAGCCCCGAGGCAATGGCCCGAAGGCCTTGTCTTCCGCGGCCTGCTCGACGGCGCCCTGCGCCTCGAGGTCGAACGAGTAGCTCCGGGAGGAACGGACCACCTTGATGTCGCGGACCGTGCCGTCCCGCATGATCGTGAAGCTGACCTCCGCCTCGAGCGCGCCGGTGCCCGCGGGGCGGCCCCAGCGGCGGAGGATCTCGTTCATCAGGTTGCGGAGATAATCAGGGTACGGGAACTCGACGCCCTTCACGCTGACATTGTCGACGTCGGTGCCGGTGCCGGGCGTCACCCCGGGTGCCGGCTGATTGGCCGTCTTCGTCGGCGGCGCCGGCTCGACTTTCGGATCGACCTTCTTTGGGGTTGGCGCCTTCTTGACCGGAGCCGTCTTCTTCGGCGTCGGCTTGGGATCCACCTTGGGCGGCGCCGGCGGGGTCGGGGTGGCAGCCGGGGTCCGGCGCGTCGAGGTCGGCAACGGCGCGGCCACGAGTTCGACCGAGTAGATGGTGGGGGTCCGGCCCGCCTGGGCCCGGGCACTCCACAAGAGCAGCGCCACGAAGAGGCCGTGGACGACGACCGTTCCGGTGGCGCCGACCGCCAGGCCCCGGGGCTGCCGCCCGTCCCGCCGGAACTTCATCGGGCGACGTCTTCCTCTTCCGTCACCAGGCCCGCCGAGGTGATCCCGGCCTCATGGAGCGCGGCGATGACCCGAACCACGTTGCCGTAGGGTGTACCCCGGTCGCCCCGCACGTAGACGCTGGTGACCTTGCGCTGATCCATGATCCGGCGGACCGTGGCGCGGAACTCGGCCATCGTGACGGGGATGTCGTCGACGAAGATCCGCCCAGCCCGGTTGACGCTCACGACGAGGCCATCCTTGGCGGCGAGTGGGGTCGCTTTGGCCTGCGGGAGTTCGACGTCGATGCCACCCTGCATGATCGGGGCGGTGATCATGAAAATGATGAGCAGCACCAGCGCCACGTCGACCAGCGGAGTGATGTTGACGTCCGCGTTGACGGTCAACCGGCGGCGACCCATGCCCAGCCCGGAGCCCGCCATCAGAGCCATCCCTCCCGCGCCATCCACCCGACCAGCCCATTGGCAAAGCCGTCTAACTCGCCCTCGAACTGGGCCGTCTTCCCCGCAAAGAAGTTGTAGGCCATCAGGGCCGGGATGGCCGCGGCAATCCCCGCCACCGTGGTGATCAGCGCTTCCGCGATTCCCGGCGCAACGGCGGCGATATTCCCACTGCCCTTCTGCCCCATCCCGAGGAACGCGTGCATGACCCCCAGCACGGTGCCGAGGAGCCCCAGGAGCGGGCTGACGCTTCCGATCGTGGCCAGCGAGCTGACCATCCGCCCCGCCTGGTCGCGCTCCGCCCCGACCTCTTTGCCGAGCACCATCTTGAACGCCTCGAGCTGGGTCACCGTCAGACTGGCCTTCTCGGCGGCGCCGTCGCGGTGGACCCCGGGCGCCAGATCCCCGTGGAAGCTCATCGCTTCCCGAAATACCCGGTTGAACGGAGAGGTCGGCAGTTTCATCGCCACCCGGTAGGCATCGGGCAGCCGGGGGGCCCCTTCGAGGGCCTGGAAGAACCGATTGGCCTGTCCTCGCAGCCGCCGGAATTGCCACCATTTCATCGCGATCACGAACCAGGAGAAGAGCGACAGGACCGCGGTCACGACCAGGACGGCGATGGTGGCAGGGGTGGCCAACAGCAACAGCTGCCAGACGGAGTCGGGAACGAGCGAGGGGGCTTGGAGCGCGAAGAGCATCCACTCTCCTTCGGGTGGGATGGGCATGCCTGGCGGGGGGAGACGCCCGACGGGCCCAAACGTTGACAGCCCACAAGATAAAACGAAGCGGGGCCGTGGGAACGGCCCCGCTCGCTCAGGCTTGTTAGGCGTCCGAAGGGATCAGTTCGGCAGCTTGCCGACCTGGACCACCCGGGTTCCGGGCGAGATGTCGGGGGAGATGACGTTGAGCACCTTGACCGTGGCGCTCCGATCCCGGACGTGAACCACCTGGAGCACGGCCATCAGTTCGTCGACCGTGTCCGAGGCTCCCAAGCGGGCACTCGGGTCGCGGCGGACCTCGAAGACGTCGCCCCGGGCCACACCGTCGGTCTTGCCCTTGTCGATGAACAGGTAGTTCTGGGGATGCTTGAGCTCCCGGGTTTCCCGCTGCGCCAGGACCTTGCCCACCACGCCGTTCTGGACCGGCTGGGCCCGCGAGGTACCGCCATCGGAAAACTTCTCGGCGGGAATGGTCAGCTGGCCGTTGCGGATCGGCCCGAAAACCGACACGACGGTGGCGAGCGTCTGGTCTCCGCTTTCTCCCGTGACCCGCACCATGCCGGTCGGGAACACCACCTGGCCGAACCCATCCGGACCGAGGAAGAGCTGGACCACCAGGAGCGAATCGCCAACCTGGTACTTGGCACCACCCGGACCCCGGATGGCGACCGTGGTGTACAGGGTGGCCGTGGCCCGCTCGCTCAGGTTTCGGATCTGCTGCGGCGTGACCGCGCCGAGGAGCTTACCGAACGGCAACTCCTGGCCCTCGGTCAGGTAGCCGGCGGCGAAGAACTCGCCTTTCCGAAGGGGCCGGTACGGCTGCTCGCGATAGGTGCGGAGCGCCGAACGCGCATCGAGCCCCTTCCGTCGGGCAAAGAGGGAATCGCCCTGGGGCGGCTCCTGCCCGTACTCGGGCTCGACGACGACGGGCCGACGTTCCGGCTGCGGCGTCGGGAGCGTCATTTCGGGCTGGCGGGCCGGCTCGGCCGCCGCCGGCTTGGCCGGCTTCGGCTCGGGCTTTTCGGCCACGGGCTCGGCGGCTGGCTCAGGCGCCGGCTTTTCAGCGGTCGGCTTGGCCGGCGCCTGCGCGGCGATCGGTTGCTCCGGCAACTCGATCTTGAGCACTTGGCCAGGCCGAATGTGCTGGGGATCGGGAATGGCGTCTTTGTTGAGCCGGTAGATCTGGCCCCACAGCGCCTGATCGCCCAAGAGCTGCCGGGCAATCGAGAAGAGCGTGTCGCCGGGCTTGACGGTGTAGGTCGTCGGCTTGGAAGCCGCCTGGGAGACGGCCGCGGAAAAAGGCACCGCAGCCGCCCCCAGCATCAAGAACGCCAGCGAAATCTTAGAACGGAAGATCGTCATCCTCGGCATCAAGCGCCTCCGGGAAGTCATCGAAGGACTCCGATTTCTGCGGCGCGGCGGCCGCAGCACTCGCCTTCGGGGGCGAAAACGACTCGCCATCGGGACCACCGCGTCCAGAAAGCAGGATCAACTCCCGGGCCGTGATCTCGGTGGTATACCGAGTCTGCCCTTCCCGGTCCTGCCAACTCCGGTACTCGATGCTGCCCTCGACGTAGACTTTGTCGCCCTTTTTACAGTACCGCTCGGCGATGTCGGCAAGATTTGAGCCCTTGTTGTTCCAGAGCACAACCCTATGCCACTCCGTCTTTTCCTGGTTTTCGCCCCCCTGGTTCTTCCACCGGCGGCTGGTGGCTACCGACAGGGTGGCCACCCGGCCTCCGTTGTTGGTGCTGCGAACTTCGGGGGCGGCCCCGAGGTTGCCGATCAGGGTCACTTTGTTGAGACTGCGGCTCATGGGATTCTCCTCGATGCTGAAGACGATACCGGCGCGGACCCCGGCAACCTAGAGACGACCTAAGACCTTCAAACAACCAAACTTACGCGAATAGTATCAAATCAAGACGGATTTCAGTTCCCGGCGGAGAATCAGCGCATTCTCCCGCGGTCGGCGGTAATAATCCGCCCGAAGCCCCACCGGGCGAAAGCCCCGCCCCCGATACAGCACCCGGGCGGCTTCGTTCGATTCCCTGACCTCCAGGAACACCGAATCAACCCCCCGCCCCCACAGCTCGGCCAGGGCCCCGTCCAGCAGCTACCCGCAGAGTCCGTGGCGCCGGGCTTCCGGCAGCACCGCGATGTTCAGGATTTCTCCCTCCCCCGCGATTGCCCGTGCAAAGACGTATCCTGCAAGGCGTGAAATCGGGCCCGCCGACTCCGCCACCAGACCGACAACTGTATCGTTATTGAACAGCTCCTCGATACTCCCCTGGCTCCACGGATCCGAAAAGCAGACCCGCTCCCCGGCCGCGATGGCCGGGAGATCAGCCGGCTGCGCCGGCCGGATCGGATAGCGCTCTGCCATGCTCCCGCTCCCATTTTGCCTGGGCCTCGGCCGGGCGGCCGTAGGTGGGCTCCCAGGTCGACGGATCGGGGACGATCGACGCCCCGCCGCGACGTCCGACCAGCCCAATCAACCGGGCGGCTTCTGGCAGCCCATCAGGTGGACCAACCAACCTCGCGGGAACGTCGAGGGCGGCGGCCACGGCGGCGGCCGCGCCATCGCCCACCACCGCCGCCGGTTCGAGTCCGCGGAGTCCCGCGCTCGGCGTCATGACCGCGGGCTCGAGTTCGGTGGTGACGCCACCGTCGGCGCCAAACCGGTACCCACCGACGAACCATTCGCCCCGCAGCGCCGAGTGGACGCCTAACACGAGATCCCCGGGCGCCTCCGCCGTCACGGCCCGCACCAGCAAGGTGGAGGCGCTCCAGAGCGGAATGCCCCGGACCCGGACGATGGCCTTGGCCCATGCCGCCGCCACTCGAAGTCCGGTAAAGCTGCCCGGCCCGTCCGCCACCGCCAATGCGTCGACGTCGTTGAGGTCGGCCCCGAGTTCACCGAGGGCGTCGAGGGCCAACGGAACCAGCAACCCGGCGTGCCGGCGAGCGCCCTCGGCGCTCCGGACCGCCACCCGACCACCGGCCGCCCCGGCCGCCCCGGCCGCCACGGACAACCGGTCCGTACTCGCGTCGACGGCCAGGATCAGCACGGCGCCTCCTCCAGCCACCGCCGGTCGGGCTGGTCGGCGTGTTCGAGCCGAATCCGCCGGGTTGGCGGGAGAGCCCAGGGGCCGGCGCGCTCCGGCCATTCGACGAGCAGCACGTCGCCCCGACCAAGGCCTTCCCAGTCGAGGTCACGACCCTCGTCGCCGCCGCTCAGTCGATAGCAGTCGACATGGAAGATCGGACCCCGCGGTCCGTCGTAGCGGTGGACCAAGCCATAGGTGGGGCTGGTGGCCGCCTGACCGGCGCCCAAGCCCCGAACGACCGCCC
>CADEGB010000322.1 GCA_902826755.1 uncultured Gemmatimonadota bacterium | reverse complement strand
TTCCGGACCCGGAAAGCAGCTCGACCTGCTGATCCTCGGCGGCACCGGGTTCATCGGGCCTCACTTGGTACGCCTCGCGGTGGAACGTGGCCATCGGGTCACCACCTTCACTCGGGGTCGTCGCCAGGCTGATCTGCCGGACGGTGTCACTCGCCTCATCGGCGATCGGAACGGCCAACTCCAGGCGCTCGAGGGCCGGCGGTGGGACGCGGTCATCGACGATTCCGCCACCAACCCCGATTGGGTGCGCGCTTCCACGAGTCTTCTCAAGGACTCGGTCGGGGCCTACCTGTTCACGTCGTCCACCGGTGCCTATTACCCCTACCTCAAACGCGGACTCCGGGAGGACGACCCGGTCCGCCTCGAGATGCTCGATCCGAAGGACGGATCCGAGAGCTACGGGGTTCGGAAAGCCCAGTGCGAGCGCATTACCCTGGACACGTTCGGCAACCGGGGCGTGGTCGTCCGGCCCGGCTACATCGTCGGTCCCGGCGACACGACCGATCGATTCCCGTACTGGCCGGTTCGCCTGGCGCAGGGGGGCGAGACCCTCGCCCCCGGCCGTCCGGACGACCCCGTCCAGATCATCGACGTGCGCGACCTGGTGGCCTTCATGCTCGGCGCGGTGGAGCGAGGGCGGAACGGGATCTACAACGCGACGGGACCGGCCGAGACGCTCACCTTCGGCCGCTTCCTCGAACGGGCCGCCAACGCGGTTGGTTCGACCTCACGATTTACCTGGGTCGGCGACCACCAGTTCCTCAAGGACCACGGGATCGAGGGGGCGGTGCCCTGGATCATGCTGGAGGGGAACGACTACGGCCACACGTCGATTCGGAACGACAAGGCCCGGGCGGCGGGACTGTCGTTTCGCCCGCTGGAGGAAACGGTCAAGGACACCCTAGCCTGGTGGCCCACCGTGGCGGCCGAGCGTCGGACCAAACCTCGATTTGTGCTGACGGCGGAAACGGAGGCCAAGGCTCTCGCCGCGTGGCGAAGCCGAGGCTGACCGGGGTTCAGGCGGGTACGGCCCGAGCCCGGAGCAGCGAACCGAGGAGGTTGCGGCGGAGGATGGCGGACGCCGTCAGCACGCCGCCGAGCAGCGCACCCGCCACGCCACAGGTGGAGATGTCCTGACCCGTCAGGTAGAGCCCCCGTACCGGCGTTCGGGGCCGGAGCCAGCGAGCCTGGAACCTGGCCGGCGTGTGATCGAGTCCGTAGATCTCTCCCTGAGGATACCCCGCGAAGTGGGCGGTCGAGAGTGGCGTCGACAACTCCGCGTGGCGGACGTGGCCGCGGATCGTCGGCACGTACGCCTCCACCACGCCCTGCAGCCGAGCCGCAATCCGCGACTTGAGCGCCTCGTAGTCATCGCCGCGCTTCATCCACCGGGTTCCTTCCCACGAGCCGAACCATGACCAGGGGGCCAGCGTCACCGCCTCGATGGTGGAGTGCCCGGGGTGGCGGCGCTGGAAATCCGGATCCTTGGCCGCCGGAAACGAGATGTACACCAGCGGGAACGGGGCCTCGGGGTCGCGGACGAAATCGGCCAGGGCCGCCTCGGGCCGGTCGTGCGGATAGATCCAGTAGTTGGCCTTCGGCAGCGCGAGCGCCTCGGCCGACGCGTCGAGGCCGAGGTAGAGGGAGAAATGGCCGAGCGAGGGCCGCACCGTCGTCAGGCGGTCCTTCAGTCCGGAGGCTGCGGCCACGTCGTCGGGGAGCAGCCGGCTGATCGTCGTGGCGACGCCCGCCGCGCTGATCACCAGCGGCGCTCTGAACTCGCGCCCGTCGGCCATCCTGACGCCGGAGGCTCGGCCTCCCTCGACGATGATCCGATCAACCGCCGCGCTCACCAGTACGGCGCCCCCGGCGCGTTCGATGGCGGGCATTATGGTGGCCGCGATCCGGGCCGCGCCGCCGACGGGGTAGTAGCCGCCCCCGAAATAGTGGCTCGCCACCGCCGCGTGAATCGCAAAGCTGCTCTCGGCCGGCGGCAAGCCGTAGTCGCCGAATTGGGCGGTGAGGATCGCGATGAGCCGCTGGTTGCCGGCGAGCTCCTCGAGGACCGATCGGGTGGTCCGCGCCGCGTACCGGAGGTAACGCCGCCGAAGCCACGGACCCGCGACGGTGGCCAGTCCGGCCGGCAGCGCCTTTTCGACGAAGAAGGACTGCGATGACCGAGTCGCCGCCTTGACCGCGGCAAAGTAGCCGTCGACGGCCCGATGCTCGGTCGGGAAGGCCGTCTTGAGTGCGGCTTCGAGGTTCTTCCGGCCCTTGGGATAGTCGAACCGATCGGTGCCGATCACCACCCGGTCGTACACGGGGCCCATGTCGGCCCAGGCCAGTTCGCCGTCCGTCAGGTGGTCGAACAGGGTCCGCACCACGGCGCCCGGCTGCATCCCGCCGAGGTAGTGGACGCCGACGTCCCAGTCGAACCCGGGTCGCTCGAACGAGTGGGTAAAGCCGCCGGCCGTGTAGTGCCGTTCGAGCACCAGCACCCGCCGGCCAGCCGATCGTGCCAGGAGCGCCGCCGTGGTGAGGCCCCCGATGCCGGAGCCGATGACGATGGCGTCCCAGGTGTCGGGACCCTCGAACCGCCGATACGACTGGGGGCTGGTCATGACTACGGTACCAGGTTTCTCCGGGTCCCGATCTCGCACTCACGGCGCGGTTCGGCGCCCATCAGGTCCCGGAGAGAAAAGTCGGCGCGGTCGTGCCGATGAATCGGCCCACCCGGCCGGAAGCGATCGCCCCGGCGAACGCCGTCCTTGCGTCGCCATTGTGCTCGAAACCATCCGACGCGGAAGCTATCGCCACGATCGGAGCGTCCGGCGGCGGGTGAACCTCCATGTTATGGGCGCCATCGCGCGCCGGCGATCGAGGGAAGGACGGGGCGGACGGTCGCCCCCGTAGCCGCCCCCGCCACTCCGAGAATCTCGACGCCGACACCCGGCCGGCCGAGCAGCAGCCACTGTCCATCCGGTGACCAGCCGATCTGCCCGCCGTACACTCCCGGGGGCGCAAGCTGGTGGTCATTGCTCTCGTCAGCGTTCATCATCCGGAGTTCTCCTTCCGGAGTGAAGTAGGCAATTCGGTCACCTTGGAATGACCACTCAGGGAAGATTCCGCGCCGCGTTGTCGGCGCCCCGGTTTCCGTCGCGACATCAAACTTGGCCACGAAGAGATCGCCGGCGATGACCGAGTGGTAGGTGAACGTCTTCCCGTCCGGGGCGAACGAGACCCGCGCGTCGAAGCCACCCGACTTCACGATGACGAAGTTGGTGCCGTTCCGGTCGATGCGGGCAATCTGCGCGTCGCCGGCGCCGGCGATGTTGAAGTAGATCCGCTGCCCGTCAGGGGTGAACGTGGGCCAGTAGGGGGATGGCGGCGTCGTGAACATCGCGAGGCCCCCAGTCGGCAGGAACAGTGCGGCGATCTTCCCGCCGGTCGTGAACACGAAGGAGTTGCCATCGCGACTCCATTCCGGTTCGAACTCGTCGAGCACTGGGAAAGGCGTCTGGGTGAGGTTCCGTCGTCCCGTGCCGTCAAGGCCGACCTCGATGATGTGGCCGGTAACGGGGTCCCAGCCGGCGACCGTTCCGTCGGGAACGACCGAAACCCGAATGGTATCGCGAGCCGATCCCGCCGAGCCGATCACCTCGACCTGACCGGCCGCGGCGGCGGTGATCTGGCCGTTTGGCGCGATGCTGCCTGCTCCGCTTGGAATGGCGGTGGCTGAGAAGGCGACCGGATCCGATCTGGCGTTGAGGAACCGGTCGACGACACCCCCGCGGAGCGTGAGCGTCCGACCGACCGCGAGCGCCGTATCCTTTGGCAGAAGCCGGACGCCGAAGGGCTGGCCCGGCGTGATGGTATAACGGACCGTGTCGACCAGCCCGAGTTCGGGCACCGCGACCTCGATCCCGCCCTGCCCAGCGACCACGCCGAAGCCAACCAGCGCGGTGGACCGGCCCCGTTCGTTGGTGGTCGCCGTGACCAAGGTGCCGAACTGGTCGCCGCTGACGGGGGCGACGAACATGCTGGCGTAGTCGACGCCGTCCGTTTTCAGGATGACGGACGAATACCGAACCTCGGTTCCCGGGAGCAGCGTGCCACTGGCGTCGCGAACCTCGGCCACCAATCCCTGAATCGGGTGTGCTGTGATGGTGTCGGCGAGGGCGGGACCGGCGACGATGTCGAGGGGACGGGTGGCCGGTGCCGGCCCGTTTTCCCCGCAACCGGCCAGGGCGCCTGCTACAACGATCGCCGATCCGAGCCCGGCCCGAGGTCTCATTCCTCAAGTTAGCACGGCGGCAGGTTCCTTGTCACAACGCCTTCGTTGTCCGCCCCAGAGCCGATACGACTGGGGCCGGTCGTGCCTACGGTACCAGGTTTCTCCAGGCCCCGATCTCGTACTCGCGGGGCGGCTCGGCGCCCATCAGGTGCCGGACGAAGTAGTCCCACCGGCGTCGCATCATGTAGGGCTCGTTCCCGAATCCGTGGCGCCGGTTCGGCATCATCAACAGGTCGAAGTCCTTGTTGGCCTTGATGAGCATGTCGGCCAGGACCATCGTGTTGTTCGGCGGGACATTGTCGTCCATCGTGCCGTGGGCAATCAGCAGTTTACCCTTGAGCTGTTTGGCCAGGAGTTGGTTGGCCTGGCTGTCGTAGCTGGTGGTGCCGTCGGGGTTCCGGACCAGGAGCCCGTGGTAGCGCTCGCCCCAATCGTCCTCGTAGGTCCGCTGATCGTGGTTCCCGGCCTGGGCCACCGCCACTTTGTAGAAGTCGGGGTACCGGAGAATCCCCCCGGCCGCCGCGAAGCCGCCACCCGAGTGGCCCCAGATGCCGACCCGGTCGAGGTCCAGCCACGGGTGGCGGGCGCCGAGTTGTTGGATCCCGGCCACCTGATCGGGCAGGCCATTGTCGCCCATGTTGCCGTAGTAGGCGTCGTGGAACGACTTGGAGCGTCCCGGGGTGCCCATCGCGTCGAGCTCCACCACGATGAATCCCAGTTCCGCGATGGCCTGCTTGTCGGCCCGGGCTGGCCCGAAGCTTCGGCTCCCGACGCTGCCCGACTGCGGTCCGGGGTAGAGGTAGTTGACGACGGGGTACTTTCGGGTGGAGTCGAATCGGGTTGGCCGGTACATCAGGCCGTAGAGATCGGTCTTGCCGTCGCGAGCCTTGACGGTAAACCCGATCGGCGGTTTCCACCCGCTGGCGAGGAGGCGCGCCGCGTCGACCTGCTCGAGCGGCATGACCAGGCGGCCTCGGGCGTCGCGGAGGACCGAGGTCGGCGGGGTCTGCGGCGTGGACCAGGTATCCACGAAGAAGCGTCCGTCGGGCGAGAGCGCGATGTCGTGGTTGCCGGGAATGGCCAGGACCGGCGCACCCAAACGGTCG
>CADEGB010000321.1 GCA_902826755.1 uncultured Gemmatimonadota bacterium | reverse complement strand
CGAGCGCCTTCTCGCCGGCCGCGGCCCGCTCCGCGATGGCCGCCGGACTCGCCACCGGTCGATCCCGGGCGGTGCATTCCACGGTCAACGCTCGGCCCACCAGGCGGCGGTCGGGAATCGACGGTGACAACACCGCGGCCGGCACCGCGCTGGTCAACCCGAACCGATCGAGTACGTCGGACACGGTACTCGTCAGATCGGGCAGCGCCCGGTACCCGGCCACGATTTCCGGAGCGAGGGACGGCAACTTGATCGTCCCGATCAGTTCCCTGGCAATCCGACCGGTCAGTCGTTTCTCGCCCATCAGGACCCTCCTCGAAACCGGGACTCCGGCAGTCCGGACACCCCGACGTGAACGGCAAAGAGCCCGCCGGCCAGCGGCTCCCGCGCCAATTGCTCGGGCGACAGCCGCTGGGCCGCCGACGTCACGAACAGGGTGGCGAAGTCATCGCCGCCGAACGCACAGCAGGTCGGGTTGCTCACCGGCAACGGCACGATCCGATCGATCCGGCCGGCGGGGGTATGGCGGATGATCCGCCCGCCGGCGTACTCCGCGTTCCACAGGCAACCGTCGGCGTCGACCGCCGAGCCGTCGGGGCGGCCCGGACCGGCCACCTCCGCAAAGCACCGCCGCGGGCCGAGCCCGCCGTCGACCGGATCGCAATCGAACGCGTCGATCCGATGCCGGTAGGTGTCGGCGAAGTACATCGTGGTCCCGTCAGGGCTCCACGCCAGACTGTTCGGCACGATCACGTCAACCACCATCCGGTGCACCGACCGGTCCGGATCGAGGCGGTAGAGGGCCCCGGTGGGCAGCCGCGCCCGGTCGTTCATCGTTCCAGCCCAGAACCGGCCTCCCCGGTCGACGCGACCGTCATTGAACCGGTGGCCCTCGGGACGATCGGCCAGAGGCGCGAACGGCGCGACCGTTCCGCGGTCGGGATCCAGAACAAAGAACCCGGTCTCCATCGCCGCCAGCAACCCCGGACCCCGTTCGAGGAGGGCGACCGACCCGATCAACTCCGGCACCGGCATCGTCCCATGGTTCCCGTGCTCCAACCAATGGAGGGCGGGTCCGCGGCTGTCGACCCAGTAGAGCCGGCGCCGCCGCTCGCACCAGACCGGACTCTCGCCGAGGCGATTGTCCGCGGCCACGAGGCACTCGACCGTCACGCCTGATGCACCACGTTGACCAGCCCCTGGCCCCGGACAAAGCGATCGAGATTGGCCGCGATCGTGGCCCATCGTCGCTCGATCATCCCGACCGTCCAGGCGGACGAGTGCGGGGTCATGTAGACGTTGGGCAGTTCGTGATAGGGATGCCGCGACGGTCGAACCGTCAGATCCTCCCGACTCGGATAACGATACCAGGCGTCGATCACCGCGCCGCCGATGACGCCGTCCCGGAGCGCCTCATAAAGCGCGTCCTCGTCGACGATGGCGCCGCGAGACACGTTCACCACCACCGCGCTGCGCTTCATGCCAGCCAGTCGGGCTCGATCGAGCAGACCGTTCGTCTCGGGGGTGAGCGCGGCGGCCACCACGACGAAGTCCGCCCGGGCCAGGAACTGGTCGAGCCCAGTCGGATCGGTCAGCCAGCGCACCCCCGGGGGCAGCGGCCGGCTCGTTCGGGTGCAGACGATGACCTCCGCTTCGAGCGCCGCAAGGCGGGGTGCCAGTGCCTGACCGATATGGCCGAAGCCGAGCAGACCCACGGTCTTGCCGGCCAACTCCTCCTGGAACGGCGCCCCGGTCCGGCCCGAAAGCCGCCAGTGGCCGTCGACCCGGAACGAACGCTCCGCCTCGATGAAGCGCGAGCACCACTGGAGCAGCGCCAGCACCACGTACTCGGCGATGGCCACCTCGTGTCCGTAGGCATTGCAGACGGTCGTGCCGGCGGGGAGATAGCCGAGATCGATGTCATCATAGCCCGCGCCGCCGACCAGGAGCAGACCGAGCCGCGGGGCCGGGGGATGGCGCCGGTCGTACTTCATGGTGACCATGACCCGCGCGTCGGCCAGGACCCGGGCCGCCAGGTCCGGCGGGGTGTCGTCGGGGACGGGCACGAGATCGACCGGCACCGTCAACTTGCCCAGCAACCGCTCCCGCTGTTCGCAGGCCAGGGTGCCGAACAGGGCCACCTTCATTCGACGTCGCCGTCGGTCGCGGCCCGCCGGAGGAACGCGCGCACCCGGTCCATGGAACGAGTCCGATCGTGACTGGTTACCAGTGCCCCGGCCATCCGGACCGGGTCCCCGAAGAAATAGCGCTCGTAGAGCACCTGTCGAGTCCCGAAGGCGGAAATCGCGGTGTCCCAGGCCAGCCGGAAGAGCGGGATCCGGTCGACCGCTTCGAGGCGGGCCGCCTGGAAGTAGCGTTTGATCTCCTCGGCCATCGGTCCGTCGAGGTCGGCTTCGGTGGGCATCGCCACCAGACCGCCCGCGCCCAGATGCTGAATGATCTCGATCATCCGGGGATAGAGGCGCGGGTAGAGGTTCCGCGCGGCGTCGAGCGGCGCCCAGGCCGGCCGCATCACCCCGTACTCGTCGAGCGCCGCGTCCGCCTCGGCCGCCACCAGGAACGCCCGCATGGTCTCGAGGTTGACCCAGATTTCTGCCAGCTTTTCCTGGACGTGCTGGAACGACTCGATCGCGATTGCCTCCACCAGCAACGACGCCAAGCCGAGAAGATATTCCGTCTTGGCGATGTTCTTGACCAGCACCTGGTGCGCCATGTTGGCCAGCGCGCCGGTCCGGTGATAGGCCGCATTGCACCGCGGCACGTCGCGATACAGAAAGACCCGCTCCCACGGGACGAACACGTCATCGAACACCACGACCGCGTCCATCTCCTCGAACCGGGAACCGAGCGGGTGGTCGAAGTGCGAACGTTGATGGTCGGTCGATTCCCGGCAGAGGAACTTGAGGCCGGGCGTGTCGGTTGGAATGCACACAGCGTACGCGTACCGCTGGTCCTCCTCGGTGTTCTTGAGGAAGGTCGACGGGAATACCATGATTTCATCGGAGACCGGCAATGTCGCCAGCATCCGGCAGCCGCGGATCACGATGCCCGCGTCGGTCTCGTCCTTGACCTTGGCGGCCAGGAAGGGGTCGGTCTGGAGCGCCGCGTGCACCGACCGATTGGCCTGGGGACTGCTCAGCGTGTGCGTCAGACAGAGATCGTGGTCGCGGATGTAGGCGTGGTAGGCCCGAGCATTCTCCCCGAACCGCGGATCGGCCTCGCCCAGATAGGCCGCCCCGGCGGCGTATCCCGACAGCGACCGGTTGATGTAATCGGGTAGTCGGCCCATCATCCCGAACGTGGCGCCGGCCCAGTGCGCCATCGAACGGCTCACGGCCCGCAACTCCTCACCCGTACGCGGCAGTTGAAACGACCGACCGACCTTGGCGCCGATGTCCGGCGAGTCGAACAGGGTCAGGTTCGGATCGGCCCACTGAAGGTCATAGAGCCGGGCCAACGTCCGGACCCCGTTGGCAATCCCGGGGGCCGTCGTGGGGTCGAGGATCCGCTGACCGCGGTGCCAGAGTTGGGGTGGACGCTGCCGGAGCCGTTCGAGGATTTCGGCGCCGCGCCGCGCCCCAGTGGGGGCCGGTGAGGACATCTGAGGAGTCCAGTTTTGTTGAACGCTCAATGTACGAATTGCTTCATGAATTGCAAGATATTGTTATGATTTGCTTTATGTCGAACACTTTTTGTTCAACAAGATGGCGAGATATTTGCGGTCGTCCGGGAATCGCACTACTTTGTCCCGACACCCCATGACCCCCAAGGTTGGACTGCCGACCACGCCGCCGGAACCCGGCGCCAACCGGGCTGAGCGGGCGGCCGAAGCGCTTGCCGCCCAGATCATCGCCGGTCGGCTCAAGCCCGGATCTCGGCTGCCAGAAGTCGAGCTGGCCGCCGCGCTGGGCGTGTCCCGCAATACGCTCCGCGAGGCCATCAAGATCCTGGCCGGTCGGGGTCTCGTCGTCCTCCAGCGACACCACTCTGCGGTCGTCGCCACCCTCTCCACCGACAGCGTCAGGGACCTCTACCGACTCCGTCGCCTCCTCGAACTCAGCGCCATCGACGCCGCCCGCGGATCGCCGGCCGAGACGTACCACGAGCTTGGGGCCGCCATCAGCGCCCTCGCCGAGGCCGCCGCCAACCCGGGCCCACCCGTCATCTCCGCCGACCTCGATTTCCACCGGGCCATCGTCCGACTTCACAAAAGCCCCCGGATCGACCACAGTTATGCCGCCTGCCTCGACGAGCTCCGGCTCGGGCTGGCCCTGATCGACGCCCGTGCCACTCCGCTGACCGGCCTGATGGCCGAGCATCGGCGGATCTACGGACTCCTCCTCGCCGGCGAGCACGACCAGTGCCGCGCCGCGCTGGAGCAGCACCTGGCCGCGTCGGAGCGCGAACTGCTCGAGGCCGTCGCGGCGGGCGATCCACAGCAGCTCTGAACCATCAGACAAACCCGGGAGGGCAGGTGTCGGTCGATCCAATTCACGACGGCCACGTTTCCGTCACGACCACCGATGGCGTCGCGACGATCAGCTTCGGCCATCCCAAGAGCAATTCCCTGCCCGGCGCCCTGCTCGGCAACCTGGCCGCCGCGGTCCGCGGCGCCGGCGCCGATCCCGCCGCCCGGGTCATCGTCCTCCGGAGCGAGGGGACCGGGCCGTTCTGCGCCGGCGCCTCGTTCGACGAGCTGCGCGCCATCGGCGGCCCCGAAGAGGGACAGCGGTTCTTCTCCGGATTTGCCGGCGTCATTCTCGCCATGATCCGCGCGCCGAAGTTCGTGCTGGCCCGGGTCCATGGAAAAGCGGCGGGCGGCGGCGTCGGGGTCATCGCCGCGGCCGACTGGGCCATCGGGACCGCCGCGGCGGCCGTGAAACTGAGCGAGCTGGCCGTCGGGATCGGACCGTTCGTGGTGGGGCCGGTCATCGAGAAGAAGGTCGGACTCGGGGCCTACGCCGCGATGAGCGTCGACGCCGACTGGCGGTCGGCCGAATGGGCGGCCACCCACGCGCTCTACGCCGAGGTGGCGCCGACCGTGGCGGCGATGGACGAGGCCCTGACCAAGCGAGCCGCCTGGCTCGCCGGCTGCAATCCGGCCGCCATGGCGCAACTCAAGAAGGTGTTCTGGGAAGGCACCGAAGGTTGGGAACCGCTGCTCGCGGCGCGGGCCGCCATGAGCGGCAGCCTGGTGCTCACCGACGCCGCCAAGGCCGCCATCGCCAAAGCGGGCGGTCGCTGAGTCGAACGGCCCCGCGCCGGTCGGTCAGAACCGGAGCTGGGCGCCCAGGTGGACGCGAGTCATCGATGCCTTGACGGTGGCCGTTTGGCCCGGAGCCGTCGGGCCATTGATGCTCGCGTCGCCCGGTTCGAGTTGTCGTACCGACACCTGCGCGG
>CADEGB010000320.1:3884-5463 GCA_902826755.1 uncultured Gemmatimonadota bacterium | reverse complement strand
ATCTGGGTCTCCGTCACTAATTCAGTCGGCGTGTCGACGAGGGCGCCCCACGAACCGGGGCGCCCTCGACGCATTGGCACGCTCCGGTCGTGGAATCCGTTCCGCGGTCGCCAACCATGAGGGAAAAATCCGTGCATCGTATCGAAACCACATTTGCGGGTCGGCCGCTGGTCCTCGAGACCGGTCGCTTGGCCAAACAGGCCGCCGCGTCGGTCCTGGTCCAGTTCGGTGAGACCGTCGTTCTCGCGGCCGTGACCGTGAGCCCGAAGGAAACCAGCCTGCCGTTCTTCCCGCTCACGGTGGAATACCGGGAAAAGACCTACGCCGCGGGCAAGATCCCCGGCGGCTTCATCAAGCGGGAAGGCCGCCCATCGGACAAGGAAATCCTGGCCGCCCGGATCATCGACCGGTCGATCCGGCCGCTCTTTCCCGAAGGCTTCAAGAACGAAGTCCAGGTGTTCGTGACCGTGATGTCGGCGGATCAGGAACATGACGCCGACGTGCTCGGCGCCTTTGCCGCCGCCGCGGCGCTGTCGCTCTCGCCGATTCCGTGGAATGGCCCGTTGGCCACCGTCCGGGTCGGTCGGGTCGAGGGCAAGTGGATCCTCAACCCCACGTTCCACCAGCTGGAGTTTTCGGACGTCGACCTGATCGTCAGTGGCTCTGGCGAGTTCATCGACATGGTCGAGGGTGGGTCGCTCGAGGTGAGCGAGGCGGATCTGGTCGAGGCCATCAAGGTGGCGCAGAAGGGCATCAAGGAACTCCGCGGCCACGTGGAGGAGATGGTCAAGAAGGCCGGCGCCAAGAAGACGCCGTGGACCAAGGCCCCCGGCGACGCCGCGGTGATCAAGCGGGTCAAGGAGCTGGCCGAGAAGGACATGGGCAAGGCGATCAACCACAAGGACAAGGCCGGGCGCGCCGCCCAGCTCAAGTCGGTTCGCGACGCCGCGCTCGCCACGATCACGGCCGAGTTCCCCGACAAGGTCAAGGACGCGGAGCACGAGCTCGAGGAAATCGAGTACCGGACCATGCGGAACCAGGTGCTCGACAAGGGGGAGCGGATCGACGGCCGCGACCTCGAGACCATCCGGCCGATTTCGATCGAGGCGGGCCTGCTCCCGCGGGTCCACGGCTCGGCGCTGTTCACCCGAGGTCAGACCCAGGCGCTGGTGGCCGTGACGCTTGGCACCGCGGACGACGAGCAGCGGATCGACTCGATCGACGTGCCCGGCGAGGCCACCAAGTCGTTCATGCTCCACTACAACTTCCCGCCCTATTCGACCGGCGAGGTTCGGCCGCTCCGTGGCACCAGTCGCCGGGAGATCGGCCATGGCGCCCTGGCCGAGCGGGCGCTGCAGCCGCTCCTCCCGGACTTCGATTCGTTCCCGTACACGCTGCGGGTCGTGTCGGAAATCCTCGAGTCGAACGGCTCCTCCTCGATGGCGTCGGTCTGCGGCGGGTCGTTGGCCCTGATGGACGCCGGCGTGCCGATGAAGGCACCCTGCGCCGGCGTCGCGATGGGGCTGATCATGGAAGGGAAGAAGGTGGCCGTCCTGACCGACATCCTCGGCTCCGAGGA
>CADEGB010000320.1:0-3784 GCA_902826755.1 uncultured Gemmatimonadota bacterium | reverse complement strand
AAGATCGGCGACGTCATCGGGCCGAAGGGCAAGACCATCCGCGGGATCCAGGACGCCACCGGCGCCAAGATCACGATCGAGGATTCCGGACTCGTCACCATTGCCGCCGTCGGTGGCGAGGCGGGCGACAAGGCCCGGGAAATGGTCTCGGCGCTCGTGGCCGAGCCGGAAGTCGGCAAGGTCTACGAGGGGCCGGTCAAGAGCACCACGGCCTTCGGCGCCTTCGTCGAGATCATCCCCGGCGTCGAGGGGCTCCTCCACATCAGCGAGCTCCAGCACGGCCGGACCGAGAAGACCGAGGACGTCGTCAAGAAGGGCGACATCGTCCGGGTCCAGTTGCTCGAGGTCGACGAGCGGGGCCGGATGAAGCTGTCCCGGAAAGCGCTCCTCCCGAAGGAGTGACCGTGGTTCGGGAGCAACTCGACGAGCGGCTCCACCGAACCACCGCGCCGAACGGCCTCCAGGTGCTCTCCGAGCATCTCCCGGGGCTCCGTTCGGCCGCCGTGGGGGTGTGGATTCGGTCGGCGAGCGGGCACGAACGCCGCGAGCAGATGGGGATTGCCCATCTGCTCGAGCACATGGTCTTCAAGGGGACCGAACGTCGCACCGCCCGGGAATTGGCCCACGCCCTCGAAGTCCGGGGCGGGTCGCTCGACGCCTACACCAGCCGCGACCAGACCAGCTATCAAGCCCATGTCCTCGATGAGGACCTGCCGCTGGCAGTCGACATCCTCACCGATCTGATCCGCCGCCCGCTGCTCCGCGCGGAGGACCTCGAACTCGAACGCAACGTCGTGCTGGAGGAGATCAAGGGCGTTCAGGACACGCCCGACGATCTGGTGTTCGACCTCTTCGCGTCCGCGCTCTGGCCCGATCATCCCTACGGCTATTCGATCCTCGGCACCCCGGACACGGTGGGGCGCCTGACGGTCGCCGAGCTCAAGACGTTCCACGCCCAGGCCTACTATCCGGGCAACGCGGTCGTCGCCGCCGCCGGGAACGTCGACCACGACGACCTGGTTGAGGACCTGATGCGGCTCGGCTGGTTCGACGATCAGGGCTATCTCCCGGCCCGCCCGCCGGTGGCGTCCGCCCCCGCCGTCCGGGGCGAGACCGCTGCGTTTGCCCGGGACACGGCCCAGTCTCACATCGTCATGGGCGCGGACACCTTCGAGGCACGCGATCCGCGGCGCTATCCCCTCGCGATCCTGACCAACGTGTTCGGCGGCGGGATGTCGAGCCGCCTGTTTCAGCGGGTCCGGGAGGAACTTGGCCTGGCGTATGCGGTCTATGCCTACCAGCAAGTCTACCGGTCGAGCGGGGTGGTGGCCGTCTACGTCGGCACCCAGCCCGAGACGGCCGACCAGGCCCGGGACGTCATCCGGGAGGAGTTCGGGCGGCTGGCGGCCGACGGTCTGACGGCCGAGGAGCTGGCCGGCGGCAAAAGGCAGCTCCAGGGCCAATTGATGCTGGCCTTGGAGAACCCGACCAGCCGGATGCATCGGCTGGCGGGATTCGTGCTGAACGACGATCGTTATCGGAAGCTGGACGAGGTGCTGGCCGCGATCGAGGCGGTTGGCGGGGACGATACGAGGGCGGTCGCGGCCGAGTTCTTCGCGCCCGATCGGTTGACCATGGTGGCATTGGGCGGGCGCTGAGCCCGTCTCACCAGTCAGTGGAGAGAATCATGATCATCGGCGTACCGAAAGAGATCAAGACCAACGAGAACCGGGTGGCCCTCGCGCCGGCCGGTTGCGAGCTGCTCGCCAGCGGCGGCAATACCGTCTACATCGAGAAGGGGGCCGGCCTCGGCAGCGGCTTCTCGGACGACGACTTCGTCAAGGCGGGCGGCAAGATCCTCGACACGGCGGATGAGGTCTGGGCCAAAGCCGAGATGATCATGAAGGTCAAGGAGCCGATCGCGGTCGAATGGCCCCGGATGCGGCCCGGCCAGCTGATTTACACCTACTTCCACTTCGCCGCCGCGGAGGACCTGACTCGGGCGGTCATCAACTCTGGCGCGGTGGCGGTGGCCTATGAAACCGTCCAGCTGCCGACCGGAGAGCTGCCGCTCCTCACGCCAATGTCGGAGGTGGCGGGCCGGATGGCGGTGCAGGAGGGGGCCAAGTACCTCGAAAAGGTCCACGGCGGCCGCGGGGTGCTTCTGGGCGGAGTGCCCGGGGTGGCGCCGGCCGACGTGGCCATCCTCGGGGGTGGCGTGGTCGGTATCAATGCGGCCAAGATGGCGGCCGGGATGGGGGCCAACGTCACCATTCTCGACCTGTCGCTCGACCGGCTCCGGTATCTCGACGACGTCCTCCCGTCCAACGTCACCACCCTCTACTCCAACCGCTACAACATCCTCGGCGCCATCCAGCGGGCGGACCTGGTGGTGGGTGGGGTGTTGATCGCCGGGGCCAAGGCTCCCCGGTTGATCCGCCGGGAGGACCTCAAACTGATGAAGCCGGGGGCCGTCATCGTCGACGTGGCGGTCGACCAGGGTGGGTGCGTCGAGACCATCAAGCCGACCACCCACGAGAACCCGATCTACTTCGTGGACGGGGTCCTCCACTACGGGGTGGCCAACATGCCGGGCGGGGTGCCGCGGACGTCGACGCTGGCCCTGACGAACGCCACGCTGCCGTACGGGCAGAAGCTGGCCAAGCTCGGATGGAAGGAGGCCTGTCGCGTCGACGGGGCCCTCCGCCTTGGCCTCAACGTCGTCAGTGGCAAGGTGGTCTACCCGGGCGTGGCCGAAGCGTTCGGGCTTCCCCTGGTGGACGTCGCCCAGGTCCTCTGACCAGGCCAATGATCACGATCCTGATCCAGCGCCTTCCCCACGGCGACGGGCTGCCGATGCCCGCGCCGCAGACCCTCGGGGCGGCGGGCGCCGACATCGCCGCCGCCGAGGACGGGGAACTGGCTCCAGGCGAGCGCCGGTTGTTTCCGACCGGGTTTGCGGTCGCGATTCCGGAAGGGTTCGAGATCCAGATCCGGCCCCGGTCGGGGCTCGCGATCAAGCACGGCATTACCCTGCCCAACACGCCAGCCACCATCGATTCCGACTACCGGGGGGAGCTCAAGGTGGGACTGGTGAACCTGAGCCGGGAGACCTTCCAGGTGACCCGCGGGATGAGAATCGCCCAACTGGTGGTGGCGCGGGTCGAGACGGTGCAATTCCAGCCGGTTGAAGCGTTACCAGCGACATCGCGGGGAATCGGCGGCTTCGGCAGCACCGGCACCTGACGGCATCACGCCGCCGGACGCCCCGGTCCGCCTTGTCGAACTCCTTGCCAGACATTAAGTTGCGCTTCGGCCGGGGGGCTCTGACTAACCGATGAAGTTCCCGTTCAAATTTGATTCACTGCTGCCCGCGAATGAGATCGCGGTCGACTTGGGCACCGCCAACACCCTGGTGTACGTCAAGGGTGAGGGCATCGTGCTCAACGAACCGTCCGTGGTGGCCATCGACCGCAATTCCGGCGAGCCGAAGGCCTTCGGACTCGACGCCAAGCGGATGTTAGGCAGGACGCCCGAGGGGATCATCGCGGTCCGTCCACTCAAGGACGGCGTCATCGCCGATTTCGAGCGGACCGAGAAAATGCTCCGACATTTTCTCGGCACCATCATCAACAAGCATTTCTTCCGCGTCAAGCCGATGGTCATCGTGGCCGTTCCTTCGGGTATTACCGAGGTGGAACGGCGCGCGGTGCGCGACTCGGCCGAGACGGCCGGCGCCAAGGAAGTCTGGATGGTGGCGGAGCCGATGGCGGCGGCCATCGGG
>CADEGB010000319.1 GCA_902826755.1 uncultured Gemmatimonadota bacterium | reverse complement strand
GACGACGCGATTCACGGTCGAATCAGCTTCCATGGCAAGGATCTCGACGACCTCGTCATCCTCCGAAGCGACGGAACGCCGATCTACAACCTGGCGGTGGTGTCGGACGACATTGCCATGCGGATCACCCACGTCATCCGCGGCGACGATCACATCTCCAACACCCCGAAGCAGATCGCCCTGTACCGGGCCCTGGGCGCCGAGATCCCGGTCTTCGGCCACGTTCCGATGATCCTCGGGCCCGATGGGAAGAAGCTGTCGAAGCGGCACGGCGCCACCGCCGTCGGCGACTACCGCGACAAGGGCATCCTCCCCGCGGCCATGCGAAACTTCCTGGCCCTGCTCGGGTGGGCCCCGGGCGAAGATCGCGAGATCCTCCCCGAGGCCGAACTGATCGCCCTGTTCTCCCTCGAGGCCATCCAGAAGAAGCCGGCGGTGTTCGATTTCGCCAAACTCGAGTGGATGAACGGGCAGTATCTCTCGGCCCTCCCGGCCCCCGCGCTCGAGCCGGAGGTCCGTCGCGACCTCGACCGAATCGGGGTCCCCGCCCCGGATCGCCCGATCGGACCGATGATCGACGCCGTCAAGAGCCGGGCTCGAACCATACTCCAGATCGCCGAGCGGGTGGCGGTCCGCCTCGACCCCGGCCGCGCCGTCCTGGAGCCCAAGGGGGCCGCGCTGATCCGGAAGATGGGCCCGACCTATCGAGCCAGCCTTGGGCTGGCCATCGAGGCGCTGGAGACACTCCCTCCGTCCTCCTGGGAACCCGAGGCGATCTACGAGGCCATCAAAGGGCAAGCCGAGCGCTCCGGTGTCAAGCTGGGAGACGCCATGCAACCGATCCGAGTGGCCCTTACCGGCGACACCGTGTCGGAGCCCGTCAACGAACTATTGGCGGTGGTCGGCCGATCCACGGCCCTCGACCACCTGATCCGGGCGAGAGACCGTCAGGACTGAAGGAGGAACACCGATGCGGATGTTGTTCGTCGCGACCCTGCTGCTCGGAACCGGATGCGTGACCTCCGGCAGTGACCGCCTTTCGGTCCAGGTCAATTTCCAGATCATCGAGCCGCCGGCCACGCCAGTGGCCCCGACGATCGTGGTCGTCGGCTCGTCCGTCCAGGTCCAGCACAATTTCCAGACCCCGTCGCCCTGCTACGTCTTCGGCAGCAGCGCCACCCAGTCGGGCTCGACCATCGAAATGGTGCTTCGCCTCGACGTCGACCGCACCAGCGGCTGCTCCGGCTCGGCGACCGAGTGGTCCTACAGCGCGCTCATCGCCGGCGCCCGGCCCGGAGCCACTCGGATCGGTATCACGTTCGACCTTGGCTCGAGCGAAGATCGGCAGGAGTATCCGTTGCCGAAGGCGACGGAGTGATCCACCGGGTTACATGAATGTGGTGGGCTTGACCCGCCAGATCCGGTCGAGAAGGACATCGAGGTAACCCTCGGTCAGGAACGCGTCGACCGCCAGGCCGGTGGCGGTGGCGTCCATCCCCCAGATCGCGATTCGGCGGGAGTCGTCGAGTTCCGCCTGGACGAACGCGCGGTCTTCGTGGCGCCAGAGTGTTGGCAACTCTCCCACCAGCCGCTCCGACACCGCGTTGACCCCGGGGCCTCCCACCGAAATCGTCGGGTGTCGATGCAACTCGGGTCGGTCGAGGAACTCCTGAGCGCCCACCACCACCGCCCGCCGATACGGCTGTCCGTCGGCGCGCCCGTCGATTTCCTTTCGGATCGTCTCCGCCAACTCCCGATCCCGCTCGTCCGGGCCATCGTCCTCCCGCTCCATGCCGATCACGAGCAGGACCGTCTCGTCCCGATCGACCAGTTTCATGGCTTCCTCGGCGAGGAGGTATCCGCGGGCGGAGTCGGTGGGGTCCGCTGGTTCTTGGCGAACTCCCGCTCCCGCTCGCGCTGGGCCCGCAATTCTCGAATGGCTCGTTTGAAGTCTTCCATGGTCTGAGCCCGCCGGGCGGCGATCTGGACATCCTCCCGCATCCGCTGGAGAGCCCGGAACCTGGTATAGTCGCTCATCTCGGCGCTCGACCCGACCGGGAGGGCGCCGACCGCGTTGAGGATCCCCGCCACCAGCGCGGTCGGGATCTTGATCGGCCCAAGGTAGATCCACTGCGCGTCGAGGCCAAGCTGCTGATCACCGACCTTGGTGGTCCACCGAGGCAACGGCTCATTGGCCGGGGCCACGGTCAGGACCGAGTCGATATAGGCCTGGACGATCGCGGTCACCGCGCTGTCGACCAGTTCCGCCTGAGTCCGGGTCAGCGTCCGCGCCAAGTCCCGTGGCGGGAGCGGCAGCGGACGGACCCAGAGGTTGCCATCGCCCAGCGCCGGCCCGATCCGGCCCGGGGGCCCGCGCCGGGATCCCTGCCCGCCCGAACCCGTGTCGGCCGGTTCGATCGGAACGGGCTCCGGCACCACCGGATCCGGCGTCGGTTCGGGGGTTGGGCCGGTTTCCTCGAGGGGAAGTGCGGTCACGCCGGCCGAACGGGGCCGCCGCCGCGCACTGCCGGCCGACGGCTCCCGAAACGCCATTTCGACGGCCCGTGGTCCCTCGGTCCCCAGTGGCACGAGCACGATTCGGTTGGGCTGTTCCCGCGGCGGCGGAAGCCAGGAACCCACCTTCACGAGGAGCAGCAACGAGTGAAGCCCCAGGCTGACCGCAATGGCCAGCCAGGGAATTCGCCGGCGGCCCGGCGGCAGGATATCACGAGGCGGCCGCGACACGCCCCGGCTCGAAGGTCGACAGGGCCCGCCCGATCCGCCCCACCGCCTCACGGATCCGGTCGGGACCGACCGTGAGCGCAATCCGGAAGTACCCTTCGCCAGCGGGCCCGAAGCCACTGCCCGGCAGCGTCACGACCCCTTCCGTCTCCAGTACATGCCGGGCAAATCCCGCGGACTGGACGCCTGGCGGGAGCGGAATCCACAGGTACATGGCGGCCTTGGGCGTCTCGACCACGAATCCGGCGGCCGCCAGGGCGGCCACACCGGCATCCCGACGGCGCTCCAGCTCGGCCCGGATCGGCACGCAGAACTCCTCCGACCGGTCGAGCGCCACCACGCCCGCCCGTTGGACCGCCAGAAACGGCCCCGTATCGGTGTACGACTTGATCTTCGTCAAAGCCGAGATGAGACCGCGATTCCCGGCGGCATACCCGATCCGCCATCCCGTCATCGAGTAGCTCTTCGACAGCGAGAAGAATTCGACCGCCACCTCGGTCGCACCCGGAATCTCGAAAATGCTCGGGGCCCGATAGCCGTCGTAGGTCAGGTCGCAGTAGGCGTTATCGTACGCCAGCACGGTGCCGTGCCGCCGGCACATGGCCACCGTTTTCTCCAGATACTCCAGGGGCGCGATCGCGGCGGTCGGGTTGTTCGGATAGTTGACGTAGACCAACCGAGTCCGGGCCAACGCCTCGGTCGGCACCCGCTCGAGGTCGAGCAAGAACTTGTGCTCGGCCCGGAGCGGGTACACGAGGGGCTCGCCGCCGGTGAGGAGGGCCCCGCCGGTGTAGGCCTGGTAGCCCGGCTCCGGCAGAATCACGACGTCCCCGGGATTGACGAACGCGAACGGGAGATGGGCCAACCCCTCTTTCGACCCGATCAGCGGCAGGATCTCGGTCGTCGGATCGAATCGCTGGCCAAAACGGCGGTTCAGAAAATCCACCGCCGCCCGGCGGAAGCCCGGGTATCCCTGCTGAAAGCCGTACTTGCTCATGGCGGGGTCCGCCAACGCGGCGTTCATCTCGGCCACGACCGGAGCCGGCGGCGGGGTGTCGTTGTCTCCGGCGCCGAGGTCGATGACGTCGACGCCCGCGTCGACGAGCCGCCGTTTGATGACGGGCACTTCGGCCAACGGATAGCCCGGGAGCCGGCGAAGCCGGTCGCTGACGGCGATCGTCATGCGGCCACGACTGGATTCCGGAGCACCCCGACTCCGGGGATCTCCACCTCCACGGTATCGCCCGGGGCGAGCCGGCCGACCCCGGCGGGCGTCCCGGTCGCGATCACGTCACCGGGCTCCAGGGTGAAGAACTGACTGATGTGGGAAACCAGGAACGGAATCCCGAAATGCATGTCGCGCGCCTTGCCATGCTGGCGAACGACGCCGTTGACCCGGCCAATGACTTCGAGTGTCCGCCAGTCCGCCACCGGCACGGCCCGGCTTCCCAAGGGGCAGAACGTGTCGAACCCTTTGGCTCGGGCCCATTGGGATTCCCGTTTCTGCCAATCACGCGCCGTCACGTCGTTGAGACACACGAACCCGGCCACTCCCCGCATGGCCTCCGTCTCGTCGGCGTGTCGAAGCCGGCTGGCGATGACAACGGCGATCTCGGCCTCATGCTCGACATGGCTCGACAGCGCCGGCAGCACGATCGGCTGGCCGGCCTCGATCAGGGCACTCGGTGGCTTGAGGAAGAGGAGAGGATCCTTGGGCAGCTCGCTGCCCATTTCCTTGGCGTGGTCGAGGTAGTTTTTCCCGACACACACGATCTTGCTTGGGTTGAGACTCACTCGGCGGCTCGAGGGTTAGGTGGCGGACCGGCAATTCTGGCCGCCTGAAGAATAATGCTTGGCGGGCCTGAATGGTCGCCGGGTTTGCTGGTGGGGGCTCAGGGTGTGGCGCCGATGCCATGCCGAGCAAAGAAGTCTTCAGCCGCGGTCCGAACCCTGGCCCAGGAACCGTCCACTCGGGCCGCCCGGGGGAGGCCGCTCAGCAACCACGGACCGTAGCGGCGGCTGAGGACCCGGCTGTCGAGCAGCACCACGACCCCGGCGTCCGTCCGCGACCGGATCAGACGGCCGAACCCCTGTTTGAGCTTGAGCGCCGCGTGCGGCAGCAGGTACTGGAAGAACCCGTCCACCCCCTGCTCCGCCAATCGCTCCAGCCGGGCGGCCGTGAGGGGTTCGCTGGGCACCTTGAACGGGAGCTTGCAGAGGACCAGCGTCCGGAGGGCCCGCCCCGGCACGTCGACGCCTTCCCAGAACGAATCGGTGCCTAACAGGATGGCGTTCCCCGCTTCCCGGAACCGCCGGAGCAACGCGTCGCGCGAGCCCTGGCCCTGGACCAGCAGCGGCCATCGGGGGTCGAGCTGGTCTCGGAGCCGACTGGCCGCCCGACGGAGGGCACCGTGGCTGGTGAACAGGACGAACATCCCTCCGTCCGACGCGTAGGCCAGATCGCGGACGATCTCGGCCACGGCCCCGTCGTGAGCGGCTTCGTCTTCCCGCGGGTCCGGCAGGTCGTCCGGGATCCCGAAGAGGCATTGGGAGGGATAGTCGAAGGGCGACGGGAGCATTTCGCGCACCGTGACCGGAGTCGGCGGCTGATCGAGCCCGAGGCGAGCCTCGAGAAAGTCGAACTCCCCGCCGGCGGCCAAGGTGGCGCTCGTCAACACCACCGTCTTGTTCCGTTCGAACACCAGGTCTCGGAGCACCGGCGCC
>CADEGB010000318.1 GCA_902826755.1 uncultured Gemmatimonadota bacterium | reverse complement strand
ACCACACGACCGGCGCCGCCTGCTGCCGCGACCTCCAGGTGGAGATCGAATGCGGGACCGGGCAGCGTCACCTCGAGGCCCTGCTCCGCCACCGAAAGAGCCCCTACCTCTGCAAGGTGAGCCGGGAAACCCCCGAAACCATCGGGGCCGAGATGATCTCGGCCTGCGGGTTTCTCGAGCCCGGTGGAGTGCTCTGCACCCTCCACGGACTCCGCCGGCCGGACGGGCGAACAGCCAAACCCGACCTTTGCTTCACCTGGCCTAGCCGGGACGACACCTACCATCCCCACTGCGCCTTTCATCCCGAGGTGATAGCAAGACCCAAAGCTCAGGACCGTAAGTAGTTACCCGCCATCACCTTACGGGAGAGCTCCCCCTCAAGGCCCCTCCCCTGGCCCGCCAATCGGGCCTAAATCCGTTCCCCCGTTAGATTTCCGTCGATGGCGGTGTGCAAGTTCGAGGGGGCTCGCACGTCTTTATTGCCACTGTCGGAGACGCACGCCACCGGGAGGAGAGTCGGGATGACCGACGAGTTGGAGCGCCTCTACAAAACCACTTACACGGCCGTCGTTCGGTTCCTGTACCGCAAGGTCTGGGATGCCGATCGGGCCGAGGATTTGGCTCAGGAAGTCTTCATTCGCGCTATGGCCCACCGGCCGGAAAAACCGCGCGCGTGGGTCTTCGCGGTGGCCGCCAACCTGGCTCGGGATGAAGCCCGCGCGGCCGTCCGCCGGAAGAAGCACCTCACCCTGCTGACCAACGACCCCCTGCCGATGTCGACGCCGGATCTCTCGGCCGACGAGGTCATGGAGTACGACGAACGGAAAGCCGGGGTCACCGAGGCCCTTGAAACCCTTTCGGCTCGGGATCGGGAAGTACTGCTGTTGTGGGACGCTGGCATGAGTTACCCGGAAATCGCGGAGCAGACCGGACTCGCGGTCGGTGCCATCGGCACCACCCTCGCACGAGCCCGCAAACGTCTGTTGGATGCCTATGACCGGATGGATGCAGGAAAACGACGCGCGGCACATTCCTGAGGACGAACTCCACGCCTACTTGGACCAGGCCCTCAGCCGGTCCCAGTGCGTGGAGATCGAGTGCCACCTGGCCGAGTGCCGTCGCTGCCAGATCGATCGCGATCTGGCGGCGGCGGCGCGCGACCGGACCACGGCACTTCTGGCCGAATCCGCGCCCCGACGGATCCATGCCCCGCCCCCTTTTGCCACCCTGGTGGCGCGGCACGAGGCGCAAGTCACGGCGCGCCGAACGTGGATCGTCCGGGCCCGCCGGATCGGGCTCGCCGCCGCCGTCCTTGCCGCCGTCGGCGCCGGCTGGCTCAGCCGCGGCTGGTTCCAGTCCGGTCCCTCCGCGCCGGCCACGGTCGCCCAGAATTCGATCGAGGTGCCGCAACGCACCCTGGTTGCCGCCGGACCGGTACAACTGGTTGTCGACTCCGCCAAAGTCAACCCAGACACCCCGCGGTCCGAGTCACTTCAGCCGGCCGTGGTCCCGGCCGTCGTCCGAACCTCAACCCGCTTGGCCCGCCAGGCACCGGACGCCGCCCAACTGAACGCGGAAGTCACCGTTCTGAGCAGCGACGAAGAGACCGCGGCGTTACCGGGGCTCTGGTACCAACTCGACTGGCAGCAGGCTCAGGCCGAGACGGGTGACAATCTGGCCCGGATCGAAGGCCTGCCGATCCTCGACATTCAGGTGCAGCGGGCCAGCAACGGCGAGCGGCCGTTGGTGGTGATTTCGCAGAAGCACCCCTCAGGACGGGTCATCCGCACCGTCGAGGGGCCGATCGACCGGGTTCAGGACCTCGTCGACCGGGAAGCGGCGCGCGGGTCTGGACTGGTCAAAGCCAGCGTCCCGAGCCTGACCCAGCCTGACTATCTCGGCGATGGAACCACGGCCACCCGTCGGGGACTTCGCATCCTGGCCGTGCTCGGCGCCATGGCCCCCGACTCGCTGAACGCGCTCGCCAAGAGCATCGAACGCCGCCAGTAACTGCTTTCGAAAACACGAAGGGCCGGGGCCGCCAGGTGGGCGATCCCGGCCCTTCGCCGTTTCGTCTGGCCCAACGGCTCACTCGAGCCGGAGCGCCTCGATCGGGGACACCCGCCCGGCCCGCCACGCGGGGACCCAGGTGGCCACGCCGGCCGCGACCAGGACGGCCCCAGGCACCAACAGATACGTGAGTGGATCCGCCGGCGAGACATCGTACAGCAGGCTGGTCAGTAACCGGGATCCCGCCAATGCACCGAGCAATCCCACCCCGATCCCGACGGCCGCCAGCCGTGCTCCGTCACGCACCACCAGCGACACCACCTCGCCCCGACCGGCGCCGAGCGCCGAGCGGATCCCGAATTCCCTGACCCGAAGCGACGTGGTGTAACTCACGACGCCGTACACGCCGATCAGGGCGAGAGCCAGCCCGATGACCGCGAACGCACCCAGAACAAGCATGGCAAACCGACGCTGGGCCACGGAATCGCTGAGCGTCTTGGCCAACGGCTCCACTCCGTAGACGCTGAGCTCCGGATCGCCCGCCGACACGGCGCTTCGAACCGCCGCGGCCAGTTCGGCCGGAGCATCCGTCCGCACCAGGAGAACGCCGTCGGGCGGCGGCATCTGGGTGATCGCCACGTACACGGCCGGGGGGGCGGCTTCGGTCAGGCCGCGGACCCGTTCGTTCCCGACCACACCGACGATCCGCCGCCGCATTCCCCAGAACGCGATCTCCTGCCCCAGCGGTTCCCGGTCCTTGAAGAACCGCGCCGCCGCCGCCTCGTTGATCACCGCCACCGCGGGCGCCCGCCCTTGGTCAGTCGCCTCGAACCCACGCCCTCGCCGAACCACGACGCCAAGAGTCGCGAAGTACTCGGCCGAGACGCTCCGGACCGTGATCTCAGGCCAGTCGCGAGCTTCGGCCTCCCGGCCAACGACCACGAACGAGTTGGTGAACCCCGCGTCGAGCGGGTGCGCGGCGGCGATGGCCGCGGCCTCGACCCCCGGAATCCGAGTCACCCGATCGAGCACCCCGGTGTGGAAAGCCCGGATCTCGGTCCAGTCCGGAAAGCGGGCAAAGTCTCTCGGATAGCGCGATGGCGGCAATTGGTACTGGGCCTTGAGGATACCGTGGGCCCGAAACCCGGGGTCGACGGAAAGCACGGTCTGGAAGCTCCGAACGAGCAAGGCAGCGCCGATGACCAGCATCACGGAGAGCGCAAGCTCCGCGACCACCAGCAAGTCGCGGCCGTGGCGGCGGGAGCGACCAGCGGTGGCCCCCCGGCTCTCGGATCGAATGAGCCCCGTGAGGTCGGTACCCGCTGCCTGAAGTGTCGGGACGAGACCGAACCCGACGCCAACCGCCAACGCCACGACAAGGGTGACCAGGAGGACGCGACCGTCGATCCCGACCTCCCCGAGGCGAGGAATGTCGCCGGGCGCGAGTGCCACGAGCGCGGCCAGTCCGCCGTACGCCAACGCCACACCGCCCAACGCCCCGAGCATCGCCAACAGCAGTGCCTCGGCCACGAACTGCCGGCCGAGACGGGCGCGCGCGGCCCCAAGCGCAGTCCGCAACGCCACCTCCCGGGCCCGGACGGCCCCGCGCGCCAGGAGGAGGTTCGCGACGTTGACGCAGGCAACCAGGAGCACCAGGCCAACGGCCGCCGTTAGCAGCCAGAGCATCGGTCGGGTGGAACCGAAGACGACCTCCTCGAGCGGTTCCACCATGATCCCGCGGTCGATGTTCGATCGGAACTGTGCCTCGAGGCGAGAAGCGATCGCCGCCAACTCGGCCTGGGCCGCCCCGACGGACCCGCGGTCGGCCAGCCGGCCGATCATCAGGAAGGGATGGGTGTCACGGCTGGTTTCGAGCCCGCTCGGCTGGAGGGGCAACCACAGGTCGATCGCTCCGTCGTGCGAATAGCCCGCGTGATACGCGGCCCTGGCGTGGATCTGGTCGAGCCCGAAATCGGCGGCATCGGGGAGGACGCCGACAACCTGGTGGGGGGCGCCGTCGAGGGAGATCGTCTGACCGACGACCGTCGGATCCGCCTGAAAGCGGGTGCGCCAGAGCGTTTCACTCATGACGGCAACCCGGGGCCCGCCAGCCACCGCCTCCTCCGGCCGGAAGGTCCGCCCGACGATCGGACCGACACCGAGCATGTCGAAGTACCCGCTGGTGACCCCAACGCCGGCAAGTCGGACCGGTTCGGCCCGCCCGGTGAGATTGACCACCGCCCCCCGAAGCGCGGCGACCGCCTCCAGCGTCCGGGTTTCCCGGCTCAAATCGAGGAAATCGGGCCAGGCGCCGGGTTCGCGCGACGTCCCGCTCCGACGATCCGTCTCCCAGACCACCACCAGCCTTTCGGCCTCCGGCACCGGCGCCGGCCGCAACAACACGCCATCGAGGACACTGAACACGGCGGTGCTCGCCCCGATCCCAAGAGCCAGGGTCAGCACGGCCACGACGGAAAACCCCGGTGACCGGTACAACTGACGAGCGGCGTGACTCAGGTCGCGGCGAAGATCGTCGATCCAGCCGATGCCGCGAGCCTCGCGAACCTCTTCCTGCACCTCCGCCGCTCGGCCGAACGCCACCCGCGCCAGTCGCTCGGCCTCCGGCGCCGAGTGCCCCTGCTCCTCGAGGAGCCGCGCCTGCATCTCGACGTGGAAGCGGATCTCCTCGCTGGTCTCCCGGTCGGCTCGGCGGCCGCGAACGAGGGCCTCCAGACGGTGGCGCAGTTCGCTCCAGAGGCTCATGCGTCGCCCCCTTCCCACGCCAGAACCCCGTTCACGGCAGCCGACGAACGCTCCCACGCCGCCCGCTCCTCCGCCAGCCGCTGGCGACCGGCCACCGTCAGCTCGTAGTAGCGGGCCCGTCGGTTGTTTTCGGTGATGCGCCACTCGGACCGGATCCAGTCCCGACGTCGGAGCCGCTCGAGGGCGGGATAGAGCGAGCCCTGATTGACCAGGAAAACCTGCCCCGAGATCTTCCCGATCCGCTGGCAGATGCCCCAGCCGTGGAGGGGTTCGACGGAGAGGGTCTTGAGGACCAGCATCTCCAGAGTTCCCTGGAGCAGTTCGGACCGCTCGTCTGACACCTGGCAAACTCCTCTCGACGGTCGAGAGAAGATTGCCCCTCTTCTCTAGACTGTCAAGTGGAGCGGGCGGCGGCCGATACGAAAACGGGGGCCCGGTCAGCCGACCGAGCCCCCGCCCTTACCACCCGTCGACGCCCGTCAGGCAGGCAGTTCCTTCGGGTGCGCGAAGTCCGACGACTTCTCGTCGTGATCGGACGGACCGTGACCGTGCTGGGCCTCGAGTCCCAGCGTAATCTCCGCCAGACGGGGCGAGATCATTGGGAACCGCCGAGCGAACGAGGCGTAGCAGAACAGGAAGAGACCAAGCACGAGGAGGGTGGGACCGACCTCGGGGAGTCCGACCACGGGTCCGGTT
>CADEGB010000317.1 GCA_902826755.1 uncultured Gemmatimonadota bacterium | reverse complement strand
ACATGGAGATCCTCAAGGCGATCCGGGAGGTCACCGATCGGGAGCTTCGGGTCGACGCCAATTGCGGCTGGACTCGGAAGCAGGCCATCCGGATGCTGCCGGTGCTGGAGGAGTACGGCGTGACGGTGTTGGAGCAGCCGCTGGTACCGGAGGATCTCGAAGGCCTGGCCGCCGTGGCCAAGGCGTCCCGGATCCCGGTGGTGGTGGACGAGAGCTGCCTGACCGCGGCGGACATCCCCCGGCTCGTCGGTCTGGTCGACGGCATCAATATCAAGCTCGCCAAGACGGGGAGCCTCCGGGAAGCCCTCCGGATGATCGCGATCGCACGGGCCCACCATCTGATGGTGATGGTCGGGTGCATGCTGGAGACGTCGATCGCGATTACGGCGGCGGCGCACTTCACCCCGTTGGTCGACATCGCCGATCTCGACGGCGCGGCCCTGCTGGCCCACGACCCGTATGTCGGGGCGACCATCGACAAGGGCCAGATTCGACTCCCGGACGGTCCCGGGCTGGGCGTCACCGCGCGTCCCTGATTTTTTCTCCCGTCAGCCCAGCGCCGCCGCTTCCGGGTGTTCAGGGAGGCGGCGGCGTTCGTTTGTGGTCGCTCGCCCGGATCCGCCGGGCGAACGGTGATGTCGGCGCGAGGGCCGATCGAACCTCCGCGCCGTCCGTCGGAACGTCCGGCTACATTCCCCGCCGATGCCGAGCCCTCTGTTCGCGCACGTTGCCGTCCCGTTGCCGGTGCCAACGCCCTATACCTACGCGATCCCGGACACCCTGGTGGACCGGGTGGTGCCGGGGGCGCGGGTGGTGGTGCCACTCCGCCAGCGCGAGGTGGTCGGTATCGTGGCCGCGGTCGACGAGGTGCCACCCGGCCGGGCGGTCAAGGACGTGCTGGCGGCCCCCGACGCCGAACCGGCGCTCCCCGGCGGTTTGCTCCGGACCGCGGAGTGGCTGGCGGGGTACTATGGGTCGCCGTTAGGCATCGCGCTCAAGGCCATGCTGCCGGCTCCGCTATGGGGCGAGTCGCAGGTGGTCCTGATGCTCACGGGCGGTTCGAGCGTGGGCCGGGGCACCGCGGGTGAATTGGCCCAATGGCTCGAGCGGAAAGGGGGCCGGGCACCGATCCGGACGGCTGAACGGGCCCTCAAGAAGTCGCTCTGGGCCGTGGCCGATCGGCTGGCCCGGGTCGGGGCGCTGGTGATGGAGGTCGAGCCCGCCGTCCGCGAGCCGCAACGGGCCACATTCCGCGCGGTGGAGGTGGCCGTGCCGTTGGGTTTGCTCGAGCGCGACGAGCGGTTTGCCCGGCGACCGCGGCAACGGGCCCTGTACGAGGCGCTGGAGCAGGCGCAGGGGCCGCTCTCGATCGAGCACATCCGGGACCGTCACGGGATCGGCGACGGGGTCGTGACGGCCCTGGTGGAAGCCGGGTTGGCCCGGATGCTCGAGATCGAGCGCTATCGCGATCCCTTCGCGGCCGAAGCGGCCACGGCGCCACCGCCCGACCTGACGGCTCCGCAGCGGGCCGCGCTGGGGTTGATCGAAGCGGTGCCGGCGGGGGAGGGCGCGCTGATCTTCGGGGTGACCGGGAGCGGGAAGACCCTCCTCTATCTCGAGGCCATTCGCCGGTCGGTCGAGGCCGGTCGGGGGGCCATCATCCTGGTTCCCGAAATCGGCCTCACGCCGCAGACGGTGGCCCGGGTCCGCGGCGTCTTCGGCGACAAGGTGGCGGTCCTCCACAGCGCGCTCTCCGACGGCGAACGGGCCGACGCCTGGCGGGCCCTCCGGCGGGGCGATCGGCTGGTGGCGGTGGGACCCAGGTCGGCGGTGTTCGCCCCGATCCCGTCGTTAGGCTTCGTCGTGGTCGACGAAGAACACGAGGGGACCTACAAGAACGGTGAGGCGCCCCGCTACCATGCCCGCGACGTGGCCGCGGTGCGCTGCCGGCTCGACGGGGCCCGGCTCCTGCTCGGCAGCGCCACGCCGAGTCTCGAATCGGCGGCGGCGGTCGGGACCCGGCTCCGGATGGTCCGGCTCCCCGAACGGATCGGCTCGCGGCCCCTTCCCCCGGTCGAACTGGTCGACATGCGGACGGCGCCCCGGGTCCGCGAGATCGGCAGTGTCCCCTGGAGCGAAGCGCTCGACGCGGCCCTCCGGCGGACGGTGGCTCGGGGAGAACAAGCCCTCCTGCTTCTCAATCGCCGGGGCTACGCCGCGTTCCTGCAATGCCAGGAGTGCGGGACCGTTGCGATGTGCCCTCACTGCAGCATCTCGCTCACGATTCATCGGAGCCCGGCGGTGCTCAAGTGCCACTACTGCGGGCACACGGAGGCGGTCGGAACGGCCTGCGGGAAGTGCGGTGGGCCGGCCGTTCGGGCCCGCGGGGTCGGAACCCAGCAGGTCGAACAGGTCGTGGCCGAGCGGATTCCGGAGGCGCGGATCGCCCGGATGGACCTCGACACCACCGGGACCAAGTGGTCGCACCATCGGATCCTCGATCGGGTCGGCCGCGGCGAGGTCGACGTCCTGGTCGGGACCCAGATGGTGGCGAAGGGCATCGACTTCCCGAATGTGACGCTGGTCGGCGTGATCGACGCGGACACCGGGCTCCACCTTCCCGATTTCCGCGCGGCGGAGCGGACCTTCCAGCTGGTGACGCAGGTGGCGGGTCGGGCGGGGCTAGGGCCCAAGGGGGGACGGGTGCTGGTCCAGACCCGGAGCCCGGAGCACCCGGCGCTCCAGTTCGCGGCGCGGCATGACACTGAGGGGTTCTGGGCGGCGGAGGGGGCCGCGCGGGTCGAGCCACCGTATCCGCCGACCACGGCGCTGGTCAACGTCATTCTCTCCGGGCTCGACGAGGGCCGGGTTTCCCGGGAATGCGCTCGGACCACGGAGTGGATGGCGGCCCTGGTGGAGAAGCACCAGGTGCCCGTCCAGGTGCTCGGGCCGGCGCCCTGCCCGGTGGAGAAGGTGAAGGACCGGTATCGCTGGCACTTCCTCCTCAAGGGGCCGGACCAGGCGTTAGGCCGGATCGTCCGCTACGCCGCCCCCCGGCTCGAGGGCACCGATCACGTCCGGCTCGCGATCGACCGCGACCCGGTGTCACTGCTCTGAGTCAGGGGCCGAGCCGGAACGACGCGTCGAGTCCCACGAACACCCACCGTCCGGGGGCCGGCTCGTAGACCCGGCCTCCGAACCCGTTGACCGTCGCCGCGGCCAGATAGCGGCGGTTCCAGAGGTTGTTGACCGCCACGAATGGCGCCAGCCCCACCCGCCCGGCGCGGGCTCCCGCCGCGAGGTCGGCGCGGAGTCGGAGCGCGGTCACCCCGGCGCCCCAACCATCAACCGGCAACGTGTTTCGGTCGTCCGCGAAGTATCGCGAGACGATCTGCTGATCCCATTCGGCCACGAGCGGTCCGATCGTCACCACGACCACGGCGCGGACGACGTGGCGTGGAATCCCGGGAACTTCGAGGCCGTCGAGCGTGTCGGTGGTGGCTCCCGCCCGCAACCGGTATTCGGAGAACCGGGCGTCGGTGTGGGTGTAGGAAGCGGTAAGGTCGACTCCGGAGGCTGGCCGCCAGGACAGCCCCGCCTCGAGGCCGCGGATGGCCAGGCGGCCCGCGTTCTCGAAGTAGGCTCGGCCGTCCTGCTCCCGGGCCTGGACCAGCGCGTCGCGCACCGACGATCGGTAGGCCGTCAGCGACGCCACCACGGCGCCCGCGGTGCGAAGACCGCCTTCGACCGTCACCGTTCGCTGCGGCTCCAAGTCGCGGTTGAAACCGACCGCTCCATTCGACTGGTTGACCAGTTCGGTGGTGGTGGGCGTTTCGAACGCGCTCGACACCGCGGTCCAGGCGGCGATGACCGGGGTGATCCGGATGTTGGCTCCGCCACTCCCGCTCACCGCACTCATGGCGCGGGTGCCGCCCTGGTCGACTCCGTCGGTAAGGAACCGATCCCGAACCCGGAACGCCACCCGATCCCAGCGCCCGGTAGCGGTGAAGGTCAGGCGGCTCGTCGGCTCGGCGTGGAGTGACACGAAGGGGCCGATCTCGGTGACGGTTTCCCGCTGATCGGCGACGATAGTGTCGGTGGGCTGCCCCCCGTTGGCCCGCCGGTTGACCCGGTCGTCCCGCATGGTCTGCACGTCCGCCCCGACCGACAGTCGGGTGCCACGGTCGTCGAGTCGGCGGCGGACCGAGGCGCGGGCCCCGCCGACCACTCGGTCGATCGCGCTGTAGGTCCCGACTCGCGGGCCGGTCGGGCCGGGGGGAGCGGTCGCGAGCGGGTTGACCAGGTCGCGGGTCAGGCCAAACACGGTCACCTCGGCTCCGTTCCCTCGGGTGTCGGAAGTGGTGGCGGTCAGGCCGAGTTGATGCTGGGTGACTGACTTATCGGCGCCCCGGAGGATGTTGTTGGCGGCCGCGCTGTCGGGATTGGCCAGATACTCGGCCCGGGTCAGCGCGCCGGGGTTCCTCGCCTCGGGGCTTCGGGCCAGATAGTAACGTCCCTTGAGGAGCCAGCTCGACCCGACCAGCCGGTTGACGCCGAGACTCAGTTGGGTGGCGGAGGTGGCGCTCTGCTGTCGAACGCCGTTTGACGCGTATCGCGACACCCCGAGGGTCCCGCTCCACGGCCCGGTGGTCCCGCTGGCGTTGGCGGCGAGTCGACTGGTGCCGAAGCTGCCGCCGACGGTCCGGACCCGGGCCGAGAATGGCGATGAGGGGAGCGAGGAGGTGAAGGCGATGACGCCGCCGCCCGCGTTCCCGTACAATGCCGAGGCGCCTCCCAGGAGGACCTCGGCTCGATCGACGAGGCCAAGATCGAGGTTGGTGAGTTGAGTCTGCCCGTCGGGCAGGGTCTGAGGCAGGCCGTCGAGGAGGACCTTGAGGCCGCGGAGCCCGAAATTGGCCCGGGCGCCCGCGCCCCGGATCACCAGCCGCTGGTCGAGTGACGGGTTGAACCGATTGGCGACGTAGAGACCGGGGAGCCTGCCTAACGCCTC
Organism: uncultured Gemmatimonadota bacterium; assembly: GCA_902826755.1. Classification (GTDB taxonomy): domain Bacteria; phylum Gemmatimonadota; class Gemmatimonadetes; order Gemmatimonadales; family GWC2-71-9; genus SHZU01. The sequence continues at coordinate 490 of CADEGB010000317.1, read as the reverse complement.
GTCGATCCCGTTCTGAAGCTGAGCCCCCCGGAACGCGCCGCTGTCCGCGACGGCCACCGAGGCGGGGACCGCCAGGCGGCGTTCCGGCCCGCGGGTGACCTGCACCTCGAGCGGGGCCAACGAGGTGGTGTCGCGGCGGCGGACGGTGGAGTCCTGGGATCGGGCCGCGGTCGGAACCAGGAGGGTCAGGAGGATCGGGATCGCGCAACGCGGCATGGCGAATAATATCCCCGCCGAGCGCCCGGGGGAGGCGGTGGCCAAATGCAAGCCCGATCTGGAGATAGGCTGCTTGAACGGACCCCGCCGGCCCCCTACCTTTCGGCCCTTCATGACCGGCCTCCTGCCCGACTTCCGCCAGCCGCCGTTCCGGGGCTCCCCGCCGGCCCGATTCGAGCCCGCGCCCGCCGATGGCGTCATGCCCGAGGATTTCTTCAGCACCTCCAACCTACCGACCTATGTCCTGGTCGGCGGGGAATGGCGGATGCCGAGT
>CADEGB010000316.1 GCA_902826755.1 uncultured Gemmatimonadota bacterium | reverse complement strand
AGCCAGAGCGCCTTCCCATGCGGCAGCGAGTGGAGTTGCTCGTGCATGTGACCATAGATCGGCTCGTAGCCCAGCGTGAAGATGAGCACCAGACCGATCAGCGAAACGACTCCGAAGAACACGTGCGCCTGGGCAAACCGGACCAAAACGCCGGACCATTTGGCGTTGGCGATCTTGTGGACGGCAGCGAGGGCAAGACTGCCACCGGAGATGCCGGTGAAGAACAGCCAGTTGACGTGAAACAGATGCCACGCGCGCTCGGCGTGGTCGGAGGTCAGGGCGTAGCCGAACAAGCCGCCCCCGACGAGGATCAGGACCAGGCCGACGGTGAAGAAGAGGTCGTAGCGGCCGCTGTTGCCGCGGCTCACCAGCCGTTCCCGCAATTGGGCGACGGTCATCGAGAAGCTCCTTCCGGTGCCGCGGCCGGGGCCGGGGCCGCCGGCATCGCCATGCCCTGCAGTTGGCGGACGTAGTTGACGACCGCCCAGCGATCGGCCGGCTGGTGGATCTTGTCACCGTACTGGGGCATGACACCGCGCCCGTAGCGGATCAGGCTGTAGAGGTAGCCGTCGCCGAAGGCTTTTGCCCGATCGGTCAGCAGCGATAGCGCGGCCACCTTGGGGCCGACCGGCCCCTTCCCATCCCCCGCCCCACCGTGGCAGGTGGCGCAGAAGTTGGTGTACAGGGTGTCGCCCCTGGCGAGGGTGGCCGCCCGGTCGGCAGTCGGGTTGACGAGCGCCTTGGCCACGAGGGTATCGAAGGCGTAGGTCGGGAACTGGGCGCTCGGGTCGCCGGTACCCCAATCGGGTTCGCCACCGGTGATCGGCACGGAGCCCTTGGGAGTGTTCCGGGGGATGTCGGCCCGCTGGTAGGGCGACGGCGCCGGCGACTTGACCATGTGGTCGAACCAGGGGACCAGTTTCATCAAGTCGTCGGGCGACGGAAGCGTGTTGTAGTACCAGTTGCAGCCCGAGAGGCTGCCGACCAGACCCAACGCGACGATCAGTTTACGAGCCATGTTCGCTGACCTCGTCGGAGCCGACGTCTTCGAGGAACTTCCGCACCGAGCCCCGTTGGTCGGGGGGGCACGGCACGAAGATGCCGATGGTATCGTCGCTGAATTCGGGCTTGAAGGGCCGGCCCTTGAGCGACTTCATGGCCGACAGAATGATGACGCCGGCCACCGTGGACAGGGCGCCGTAGAGAATCGTGAGCTCGAAGCCGAGCACGACGTACGGCGGGATGGCCCCGATCGGCTTGCCGCCGACCATCAAGGGCCAGTCATACGACATCCAGAGCGTCATCCCGAAGCCGGCCGCACACCCCGTCAGCCCGCCGATCAGGGTGAAGGCCCGAACCCAACTCACCGGCTGATCGAGCGCTTCCTCGATATGGTGATTGGGGGCGGCCGAATAGACCGTCAGGTCTTTATAGCCCTTGGCCTTGAGCCCCTTGATGGCGTCCACGGCGGCGTCCTCGTACTTGAACGCTCCCAGGACACCCGACATCATCCTGGCCATCAGTGGGCTCCTTTCTTCCGCCGCGGCATCGGAATCATTTCCTTGATTTCCTGGATCGCGACGACCGGGAAGGTCCTGGCGAAGAGCAGGAAGTACATCCCGAACCAGCCGAAGGACCCGACCAGGATGCCCCAGTCAGCCCAGGTCGGGTTCATCTGACCCCAGGCAAACGGGAGGAAGTCATTGGCCAGCGACGAGGTGATGATGACGTACCGCTCGAACCACATCCCGATATTGATGAAAATCGAGATGACGAAGAGCGACGTCAGATTGGTCCGGATCTTCTTGAACCAGAGCAACTGCGACACGAAGGCGTTGCAGATGATCATCGTCCAACCGGACCACCAGGACGGACCGAAGGCGCGCCGCCAGAAGGTGGTCTGCTCGAAGATGTTGCTGCTGTACCAGCCGACGAAATACTCCATGGCGTAGGCGTAGAACAGGATCGAGCCGGTCAGGAGGGTGAGCTTGGCCAGATTGTCGAAATGGTACTCCGTGATCATGTGCTCGATCTTGAGCACCTTCCGGAGCGGAATGACCAGGGTGAGCACCATCCCGATCCCAGAGTAAATCGCGCCGGCCACGAAGTACGGGGCGAAGATCGTCCCGTGCCAGCCGGGGATGATCGACATCGCGAAGTCCCAGGACACGACGGAGTGCACCGAGAGGACCAGCGGGGTGGCCAGGGCCGCCAGGTAGAGATACCCGCGGGAATAGTGTCGCCACTGACTGTCGGCCCCGGTCCACCCGATCGAGAGGGTCGAATAGAGCTTCTTTCGCCACCCCGTCATCTTGTCCCGCACCGCCGCGATGTCGGGAACCAGCCCGACGACGAGGAAGGTGGTCGAGACCGTGAGGTACGTGGAGATCGCGAACACGTCCCAGATCAGCGGCGACTTGAAGTTGGGCCAGAGCCAGCGCTGGTTCGGGTACGGAAGGAGCCAGTAGAAGATCCACTGGCGCCCGATGTGGATGATCGGGAAGAGACCGGCGGTCATGACGGCGAATACCGTCATGGCTTCCGTGGACCGATACACCGCCGTCCGCCAGGGCGATCGGAACAGGAACAGGATCGCCGAGATCAGGGTGCCGGCGTGGCCGATGCCGACCCAGAAGACGAAAGTCGTGATGTAGACCGACCAGAACGCCGGCGGGGTGTAGCCCGCCAGACCGAGTCCGTCTTTGAGGAGCGCCAGGAAGGTGACGGCGCCCACCAGGAACAGCCCGATCGCCGTGAAGAGCGCGAGGTAATAGCCTCGACTCGGCGTCTGGAGGGTGGCCACGACGTCGCGGGTGACATCCGCGTGCGTCATGTTCGGATGGGGATGATCGTGCAGCGTCGCGGTCATCTGGTTAAGCCTCCGACCCGTGAACGACCTTGGCCAGATACGTCACGGCCGGCCGCACGTTGATATCCTCGAGAACGTGGTAGCCACGGTGGTTCCGGGCAGCCACGCTCACCTTGCTTTCGGGATCCAGCAGATTGCCGAACGTGATCGCGCCCGACGGGCAGGCCTGGGCGCACGCAGTGGTCACGTCGCCGTCGCGCAGTGGCCGATCCTCGAGCCGGGCCGTGTTCTGGGCCGCCCGGATTCGCTGGACGCAGAAGGTGCACTTCTCCATCACGCCCCGGGCCCGGACGGTCACGTCCGGGTTCAACTGGAGGTTGAGCGGCTCCGGGAACGCGAGCTTGGCATAGGCGAACCAGTTGAAGTACCGGACCTTGTACGGGCAGTTGTTGGCGCAGTAGCGGGTCCCAACGCAGCGGTTGTACACCTGGCCGTTGAGCCCGTCCGCGGTGTGGTACGCCGCGTAGACCGGACAGACCGGCTCGCAGGGAGCGTTGTCGCAGTGCTGACACAGCATCGGGATGACTCGAGCGGAGATTGGCTCGCCATCCTCGCCACCGTGGAAGTACCGTTCGATCCGAAGCCAACTCATTTCCCGGCCCCGGAGGACGTCGTCTTCGCCGACGTGGGGGATGTTGTTCTCGGCGTAGCAGGCCGTCACACAACTCGAGCAGCCGGTACACCGGGCGAGGTCAATCGCCATACCCCACATCGGCTGCTCCAGCGCGTAGGCGCCGAACTTCCGCATTTCACGCTGCGACTCGTCGAAGCCCTTGATCGCCTCTTTTTCCGAGTCGGTGTTGATCTCGTGCGGCTCGTGCCCTTCGGCCTGGTACGCCTGTTCGACGGTGAGCCCCCGCGCGGCAAGGGCGACCGGCATGGTCTCGGTGATACCCCGGCCGAGTTCCCTGGGCGTACCCTCGGTCTTGGCCACCTTCCGGTAGCGACCGGTCTTTTCAACCCGAACCCGGGTGGCCAAATAGGGGAGGAAGCCCGCCGCGCCATCCGCCGCGAGCAGATCCGCCGCGTTGACGCCCCGGCCCTTGGCGTAGCGACCGTACTCGGCGTGACCCAATCCGAGCGGCATCGCCAGCACGTCCTTGCGAACCCCCGGATACACGTAGACGGAGGCCTCGATCGAACCAGCCGCGCTGGTCAGCTTGAGGATCTCGCCTTCGCGAACATCGAGCTCCCGGGCCGCTTCCGGGTGGACCTCGACCCAGGACTGCCAGGTGATCTTGGTGACCGGATCAGGATTCTCGAGCAACCAAGGCCGGTTGGCGCCGCGGCCGTCGTGGTACATCGAACTCGGGAACGGCGCAAAGACGAACTCCCCGTCCCCGCCGATGGCCGCCGATCCGCCGCCGAACTGCCCGGCCGTGGCGGCGAGTGCCACCGCCCTCGGGGCCGGCGCCGGGTCGTAGATCCCACCCCGGGCTAGCGCTGAGCGCCAGAAGGCATCAAAGCTGCCAGCCCCCCGGGCCCGGGCCAATTCCGCCCAAACCGATTTGAGATGGGCCTCGTAGGTCGGCGCGGTGAAGGTTGCGGCGAGGGCACCTCTCGCCTTGCGGGCCACTTGGAGAAGCACGTCGCCGGTGCTGACGTTCCGATAGACCGGCTCCATGACGGGCTGCATCAGACCGAACACCCCGGCCCGCGGCCGGGAATCGTCCCACCGCTCCAGCGAGTGGAGGTTGGGAACGACCAGGTCGCAGGCCGCGGCGGTATCGTCGAAGTGGAGCGACGTGGACACCTTGAGCTTCACCTTGGCCAGGGCCGCGGCAAAGCCGCTGCTCTTGGGCACCGTGTAAAGCGGGTCGGCCTCGTGGAAGATCACGACGTCGATCTGGCCCCCATCCATGGCCCGCTGGAGCTCGACGAGCGCCGGATACCCGTCGCCCGCTGGGAGACCCGCGCCGAAGCGGACGGTGGCGCCGACGTTGCCGGCGACGTAGTTGAGGATGTTCACCGCGGCGCAGAGGTCCACCGACGACGGGTGCTGAAGGCCGATGCCTCCCGCGACCGCGAGACTGGGCGACAGCGCCACGAATTCGTCGAAGACCTTCCGGATCGTCTCCGCCGGCAGGCCGGTGTCCTGGGCCACCCGATCGAGGCCGTACGGCGCCAGAACCGGGCGCAGGGCGGCGGCGTCCGCCGGGGCGGACGGCCGGCTCGAAAGCACCGCGTTGGCCATGCCGAGTGCCAGCGAGACCTCGGAGCCCGGAATCGGCGCGAGCCACTGGTCGGCGTTGATCCCCGTGAGCGACATCCGGGGGCCGACATAGACGAACTTGGCGATCTGACTGCCATCGAATCCATGCGACCGGGCAAAGCCCCGCTGGTTCTCGATCGGCGCGTTCCAGGTCTCGAGGAAGTCGGCCCCGAAGGAGACGATCATCCGGGCCTGTCCGAAGTCGTGCGCCGGCACCTCGTCGATCCCGAACACCCGCTGGGCGGCCAGCCGGAGGGGTTCGTGGTCGAAAGGCCGGTAGCGGACCAGCTTGCCGCCAACGGTGCTGACCCACTGGGCCAGCAGGTCGCTGAAGGTGCCAGGGCCCGCCCCGCTGACCACGGCCACCCTGCTTCCCGCCTGGGCGATCGCCGCCGCCAACTGGTCGATGGCTTCGTTGGGTAGGATTTCGGCCGTCTTGCCGACCGTGTTCCGGCCGAGCGGGCCCTTCAAGCGATCCGGATTGTAG
>CADEGB010000315.1 GCA_902826755.1 uncultured Gemmatimonadota bacterium | reverse complement strand
CTCCGCCAGGCGCTAATTGGCACCCGATCGTTCCCTCCGTCAACCCGGGCCGGTCAGCGGCGTCCCGGATCCACCCCGGGTTCCGAACGCCGGCTCTCGACGGTTCGGGGCCTCCACGATAATGTACTGATCCCATGGCCCACGACGTGTTCGTCTCGTACTCCACCCGGGACCAGGCCACCGCCCTCGCGGTGGTCAGCGGTCTCGAATCCGCGGGCATCCGCTGCTGGATCGCGCCCCGCGACATCAAGGCCGGCGACGTCTGGGCCCAGGCCATCGTTTCGGCCATCGCCGCGTCCCGCGCCATGGTGCTGGTGTTCTCATCCCACGCCAACCGCTCCAGCCATGTCGTCAACGAAGTCGACGCCGCCATTCGGAAGGGAGCCATCGTGGTCCCGTTCCGGATCGAGGATGTGATGCCGGAAGGCGCCATGGAGTATCACCTCCGGACCCGGCACTGGCTCGACGCCCTGACCCCCGACCGGAACCGCCATATCGGCGAACTGGTGGCCACGATGCAAGGGATGTTGGGGCAGCCGGCCGGACCGAAACCACCGGAAACGGAGTTCGGTCCCCTGCCCCCGAAACCGTCTCCCTCCAAGTCTCGCCCGGCCATTCACAGCACCGAAAGCGGGTTTCACGTCAAGGTCCCGAAACCCGGGCCATTGACGCCTCGAACGATCAAGCTTGCGCTCGGCGCGGTGGTGCTGGTGGTGGCGCTGGTGGCCGCCACCCGGTACTTCGGCGGCTCGCGACCCTTGGAAGGCGTGGTGTTCGAGGTCCGCGAAGCCACCGCGGGGTCGGAGTTCCGCACGACGGTCACCGCCAAGTCGATCCGCTTTTTCGAAAGCGCCCGGGGAGTCCCCGCCATGGGCAATCGGGTCTACGGCACCCGGTTCGCGGCGGCGCAAACCCGGTATGTCAACACCGAGGTCGTCCTCGAATTGGAGGCCCCCGGTCGAACCCTCCAGATCCCGGTGAGCTGTACGATCTTCAACCGGGCGGGCGGAGTCACCGGTACGTTCACGCTGGAAAATCGGATCGCGGCCAACTCGACCAGTTGGCAGAACGCGTCGGGGTGGGGTGCGGATCGGCCGGGGTCCTGGAAACCCGGCGTCTATCGGGTCGAGTGTCGCTACGGCGACGAGCTGATCGCCCGGAACCGGTTCGAGGTGCTCGACTAGCGGGTGATGTCGTAGATCTGCAGTGCGGGATTGGCGGGATTCTTGGCGGCGAACACGAAGAGCCTCCCGCCGATCCGGGCCACCGTCCCGGTATGGAGTCCATTGGCCTCGGCCCTGAAGCCGAGCAGCGCGGGTTTGCCAGGATCAGCCAGCCCGTACACATAGAGCCCCGCTCCACCTAACCGCTCCGCGGTAACCACCAGCAGACTGCCATCGTCGGTCACCTCGAGATCGCTGACGGTCCGGATGTTCGGGATCTTGAGCGAATCGACCAACGTCGGCCCGCCGCCCGCCAACGACCAGATCTTGATCGCGTCGCCGAAACCCGATCCGCCCCGGGCGGTGCCGCCCCAGGTACCGGAATAGGCGTGGGTCCCCGTCACCCACAAATCGGAGCCCCAGCGATCAGGCACGTTGTTGCCGCCACCACGAGGCTCCAGAGTGACGGGGTCGAGCCGCCAGAACCCGCTCACGATATCGCTGGCCCAGAGGGAACCGTTTGCCAGCATCACGCCCCAGGTGAAGGTATTTCCTGGACCACCGATCGCCCGCTGCGCCTTGATCCGGGAGGTCAGGTTGCCCGAAAGGGTGCCTGACACATCCAGGGCCACGACTCCCGCGTTGTAGTACGCGGCATACAGGGTCTGCGCCGCCTCGTCCATCCAGAAGTTGTGGACGCCCGCCCCGGGAATCGCGAGCGTGGCCACCTCCCGGGGGTTGGCCAGGTCCGATACGTCGATGACGTGCAGGTCCCCGGACGCGGTCGAGAACAGCGAGGCGGGTCCCTCCTGCCCGATGAAGAGATACCGTTTCTCGCCGGTGACCGGGTTGTGGAACCACCAGGCGTTATGCACCGCCGGCCCGCCCGGCACGCCGTTATCGCTGGTAATGAGGCGGGAGATCTCGACCGGAGACGACGGGGAGCCGCCCCGGCGGCCGTCCCCGACGTCGAAGATGATGACGCCCGCGTTCCAGGCGCACACGAACGCAAGGCCGTCCCGGACGTAGGTATCGTGAATGCCGTAGTTCGGGGGGATGCCGACCTCGCCGACCAGAACGGGATTCGGGCCGGCCGGCAGGCCAGTCAAGGCGATCTCGACCGAGCCGCCATCGACCCGGGCTCGAATCGACGATGACGCGGCGGTGCCGAGTCGGACCCGGGCGGTGGCGACCCCGGCGGCGTCGGTAGCGGTCGACGCGAGGATGACCGGGTCGCCAGTGGCGACTTCCCAGGTCACGGCTCGGGAGGACGCCACGGAGCCACCGACCGTTACTCGGACGGCAACGGGCACCGGGAGCTCGCCGCCGCTGACGCCCTTTTGCCCTCCCCCGCCAACCACCTGCACCACCGGCGCCGCCGGCGGCGGAGGCGGCACCGGATCAGGATCGACCGGCCCCGAACAGCTGGCCAGGCTCGCCGCCAGCCACGCCGCCCTCACCGCTGACCCGAGTGCTCGCCTCATGGAAGCAAGACAATCGGCGGGGGAAGTCCCCGGACGCCTCAGCCGGCTTCCCCCCCGGCACGCGCGTCGTCCCTGGCGGTGACGGTTCCCTTGAGGTAGTCGGCGTTCAGGCGGGCAATCGTCCACACCCCGATTTCCTTCGGGCAGGCCTCCTGGCATTCACCGAAGTTGGTGCAGCCGCCGAATCCCTCGAGGTCCATCTGGGTCACCATGCCCAGCACCCGGCGATACCGCTCCGGCTGGCCCTGGGGCAAGAGACCGAGGTGAGTCACCTTGGCGGCCGTGAAGAGCATGGCACTGGCGTTGGGACACGCCGCCACGCAGGCGCCGCAGCCGATGCATTGGGCCGCGTCCATGGCCCGATCGGAGGCTTCCTTCGGGACCGGCATCGCGTTGGCGTCCGGCGCGTTCCCGGTCGCGACACCAATGAACCCGCCGGCCTGGATGATTCGATCCAGCGCCGACCGATCCACCGCCAGGTCCCGGACCACCGGAAACCCGCGAGCCCGAAACGGCTCGACCGTGACCGTGTCGCCATCGGCGAACGAGCGCATGTGCAGCTGACAGGTCGTGGTGCCACGATGGGGGCCGTGCGGCACCCCGTCGATGACCATGCTGCACATCCCGCAGATCCCTTCCCGGCAATCGTGATCGAACGCGATCGGCTCCTGGCCCCGCCCGATCAGATCCTCGTTGACGACGTCGATCATCTCGAGGAACGACATGTCCGGGCTGACCCGCTCGGCCTGGTACGTCTCGAACCGGCCGGGCGCCCCGGGCCCCGCCTGGCGCCACACCCTGAGGGTGATCCGCATGTCTCTGGCCTTGTCGCTCACTACTTGTAGCTCCGCGTCGCCAGCTTGATGTTCTCGAAATGGAGCGGCTCGCGATGAAGCGCCGGCTCCGCTGCCTCGCCCCGGTACTCCCAGGCGGCCACGTAGCAGAACTGCTCGTCGTTCCGGCGGGCCTCGCCGTCGGGTGTCTGGTGTTCCACCCGGAAGTGGCCGCCGCAACTCTCCTCGCGGTGAAGCGCGTCACGGCACATCAACTCCCCGAACTCGAGGAAATCGGCCACTCGGCCAGCCTTCTCGAGCGACTGGTTGAACGACTCGCCTCGGCCCAGGACCCGCACCGATCGCCAGAATTCGTCCCGGAGTTCCGGGATCCGCGCAATCGCGTTCCGCAGTCCCTCCGCCTTGCGGGCCATCCCGCAGTCGTTCCACATGATCCGGCCCAACTCCCGGTGGAAGGAATCCACCGTCCGGGTTCCATTGATGCCCAGCAACCGATCGATCCGGCCGACCGCGCCCGACTCGGCCGCCCGGGCCTCCGCCGCGCCGGCCGCCCACGATCCCGGTTTGACCTGTGCCAGATAGTTCCCGATCGTGTACGGGATCACGAAGTAACCGTCCGCGAGCCCCTGCATCAGGGCGCTGGCCCCAAGCCGATTGGCGCCGTGGTCGGAGAAGTTCGCTTCGCCGAGCACGAACAGCCCGGGGACGGTGCTCATCAGGTTGTAGTCGACCCAGAGTCCGCCCATCGTGTAGTGGACCGCCGGGAAGATCCGCATCGGCAGCCGATAGGGATTCTCGCCGGTGATCCGCTCGTACATGTCGAAGAGGTTGCCGTACCGCTCCCGGATCTTCGCCTCGCCGAGACGCTTGATCGCGTCGGCAAAGTCGAGATACACCCCCAGACCCGTTTCCCCGACACCGCGGCCCTCGTCACACGCTTCCTTGGCCGCCCGTGACGCGATATCACGCGGGGAGAGGTTGCCGAAGCTGGGATACTTCCGCTCCAGGTAGTAGTCCCGCTCCGACTCCGGAATGTCCTGGGGCCGCCGCTTGTCGCCCCCGGCCTTCGGCACCCAGACCCGGCCGTCGTTGCGGAGCGACTCGCTCATCAGGGTCAGCTTCGACTGGTAGTCACCACTCACCGGGATGCAGGTCGGGTGAATCTGGGTGTAGCAGGGATTCCCGAAGGCGGCGCCTCGTTTGTAGGCGCGCCAGGTGGCGGTGACGTTCGAGCCCTTGGCGTTGGTGGACAGGTAGAACACGTTGCCGTAGCCTCCCGTGGCGAGCACCACCGCGTCGCCGAAGTGAGACTCGACCTTCCCGCTCACCAGGTCCCTGACCACGATCCCGACCGCCCGCCCGTCCTGGACGATCAGATCGAGCATTTCGGTTCGTGCCTGCATCGTCACCGAACCCGCCGCGATCTGCCGTTCGAGCGCGCTGTAGGCGCCGAGGAGGAGCTGCTGGCCCGTCTGCCCGCGGGCGTAGAAGGTCCGGGACACCTGGGCCCCGCCAAAGGAACGATTGGCCAGCAAGCCACCGTACTCGCGCGCGAAAGGAACGCCCTGCGCCACGCACTGATCGATGATGCTGACGCTCGCCTCCGCCAGGCGGTAGACGTTCGCCTCGCGGGCCCGGAAGTCGCCACCCTTGATGGTGTCGTAGAACAGCCGGTAGACGCTGTCGCCGTCGTTCTGGTAGTTCTTGGCGGCGTTGATCCCGCCCTGCGCCGCGATGCTGTGCGCGCGCCGGGGACTGTCCTGAATGCAGAAGTTCAGGACGTTGTACCCCAGTTCGCCGAGCGAGGCGGCGGCCGAGCCCCCGGCCAGTCCGGTGCCGACGACGATGATCGTGTACTTCCGCTTGTTGGCGGGGTTCACGAGCTTCATCTCGAACTTGTGGCGATCCCACTTGTCGGCGATCGGGCCGCCTGGCACTTTCGCATCCAGTCTGGCTGTGCTCATCGGGCGCCTCCCGTGACGTGCGCCCAGAGGGCGATGACGATGAAGCCGCCGGCGATGACGATCGCGGCCGTCCGGCCCAGCGCGAGGATCGCGGGCGTCCACCGGGGGTGATCCGCGCCAAGCGACTGGAAGGCACTCGAGGCCCCGTGCCAGAGGTGGGAACCGACGATCAGCATCGTCAACACGTAGAAGCCCACCGTCCAGGGGTTCGCGAAGGTCTCCATCTCCACCCGATACAGATCCCGC
>CADEGB010000314.1 GCA_902826755.1 uncultured Gemmatimonadota bacterium | reverse complement strand
ATTACGGTGATCCTGCTGGTGGGTCGGCTCCTGTTCCGGGTTCCAGTCGTGGGCAGCATCGCGGAACTGTACCTGGTGGCGCTGCCCTTCATCGTGGCAAGCCTCGGGGTGGGGCTGCTGGTCTCCACCGCGGTGAAGACCCAGGCGCAGGCCATGCAGCTCGGGTTCTTTTATCTCCTCCCGAACATCCTGCTCTCCGGGTTCATGTTCCCCCGGGAGGCGATGCCAGAGCCGGCCCAATGGATCGGCGCCGCGCTCCCGTTGACGTACTTCCTGAAGAGCCTCCGGGGGATCCTGCTCAAGGGCGTCGGGGTGGTCGAGCTGTGGCGGGAAACGGCGGTACTGGTCGGCTTCTCGGTGGTACTGGTGGCCCTGGCCGTGCGCCGGTTCCACAAGACCATCGAGTGACGGGTCGCTAGATTGGAGGCGGAGGTCAACACATGCTCGAAAAGGTCAACGCCATCCTGGCGCTCTTCTCCACCGAGCGACCGGAACTGTCGGTCCTCGAGATCGCGGCCCGGTTGCGCCGGCCCCGTAGCTCGGTCTACCGGATTCTCTCCCGGGCGGCCAAAGCCGGCTTCCTCGATCAGGATCCGATTACCGGCAAGTATCGGGTCGGAATGCGGCTGGCGTCGCTGGGTGAACTGGCCCGCCTCTCGACGTCGCTCCAGCGAGTGGCCCATGCCCAGCTGTTGGCGCTGGGCCAGGCCAGTGGCGGGGAAACCGTGGTCCTGATGGTCCCCAGCGGGGTGGAGGGCGTGACGATCGACCTGGTGGAGGGCTTTCACCCGGTCCGGATCCCGCATCACCTCGGCGGCCGGTTCCCGCTCCACGCCACCGCCGGCGGAAAGGTCTTCCTGGCCGCGATGCCCTCGGCCGAGGCCGAACGGATCGTCCGAAAGCCCCTGACGCGCTGCACCCGACGAACCATCACCGACCCGGGCCGCCTTCGACGCGAACTCGACTTGACCCGGCGGCGCGGGTTCGGGGTCGCGGTCGGCGAGTGGGTCGACGACCTGTGCGCGGTGGCGGCACCGGTCTACGATCACCGGGGTCAGGTGGTGGCCGCCATCGGCGTGGCCTGCCCGTCGCCTCGGTGGTCGGCTCGGATCCAACGGTCGCTGGCGGCCGCTTGCATCAAGGCGGCCGGGGAGGCGTCCCGAGCCCTGGGCTACCGTTAGGCGGTCCCGGCCGCTCGGTCCGGTCCCGCGAACATCGCCTCCTGGGCCGCCGCCGTGGCCCGCTGCAGCTCGGCATCGTGGACGCCCGGTCGGAGCCGATGAACCGCCCGCAGGCCGGCCGCGACGGCCCGCAGGGCGATCGAGGCGTGGTCTTCGTTGTTCATGATCTCCCACCCGATCCTGGCGCTTGGCCACTGCCGGATGGCGAACTGTTCGGCGGTCCAGATGACGCCGCTCCCGAAACGGCAGAGGGACCCGACGGGGTTCTGATCGACTTCGACCGTCCCGCAACAAACGAACAGGTCCACGTCGAGATCCCGGTGAGCCGCCGCGTAGGCGGCCTCCGCCTTCCGGATCCCGTCGTCGGCCGAACCGAAGCCGGGGCTGATCGCGACGTAACGCCGAAAGGGGCTGGCGGCATCATACAGCGCGCGGAGCGCGAAGTGCCCCCCGGACGAGTCGCCCACGAGGGTGTGGCGGCCCGCCAGGTCGATCGGGTAATGCCGGGCCAACGAGGGGAGGAGCTCGTCCCGGAGAAACGCCAGGAACCGCGAGAACCCTCCCGCCGTCATCGTCAGGTCGGGCTTGCCCTCGGCCTGCTTGATGGCCGAAAAGATCCCGTGCAGGGCCTGGCCGAGGGGGTCGGTCATCGGCCAGTCATCGTGAAAATCGCGGTTCCGACGGGCGTAGAAGCTCGCGAACCCCTCATCCGCCGGGTAGCCGACCCCGACGACGATCGAGGGCGGCAGCACCGAGGCGGTCGACGCGAATCGACCGTGCACCGCCGTTTGCACCACGTCGAACAGGAGGTTCCCGTCGACGGCCAGGATGACCGGGAACGTCTGGCCGGCGCTCCGGCGCGACGGAAGGGACACGTCGATGGTATAGCGGCCGAGGCCCGCCGCCACGACCTCGAACTGGTCGTGATTGGCGACAGGCGCCGGCTTGGGATCGAAGTCGAGTGCCATCCGGGTCTCCGATCTTTCAGTTGGTCCGGCGCGCTTCGAGGGCGCCGGGTCCGGTTCCGACCCGCAACGAGCCGATCTTCCCGGACGGATCGGCCACGAACGTGACGGTGAGGTCCTGTCCCTTGACGAAGAAGGTGGTCGGGCTTTCGGCCAGGAGCGCCATGGCGGCGGTCGACCCCGACTGCCGGACGACGAGGCCGCTGCCTTCTCGGGTCACGATGAGACTGGTACCGGCCCCGATCGCATAGGTTCCGACATACCGATCGAGGATCTTCGGGTCGACGGCCATCGACTTGCGCTCCGCCGGCGGGGTGTAGTCCTCACCGCGAAGCAGCTTGAGGGCCGCCTCCCCGATCGAACTCGGAGCCCCGGAGTTCGACATGTAGTAGACGCCGACCTTGGCATCGACGTCGCCCATCATGTAGCTGCTCTGCCCCGGGATCCCGCCGCTGTGCGAGATGACGGTGCGACCGGTCGAGTCCTTGCGGACCCCCCAGCCAAACCCGTAGTTGCCGCCGAACGCCGGCTCGTGGGCCAGCCGGACCGACGCCTCGGAGAGAATCCGCCGACCACGGAAGGTCCCGCCATTCAGGTGCATGGCCAGGAAGCGCGCCATGTCCTCGGCCGTGAGGTAGATGTCGCCGGCCGGATAGACGTCGAAGTGGACCTGGGCCACTGGCTGCGGCTTGCCGGCCGCGCCACCCGCCTCGTACGGCAGCGCCATCAGCTCCACCATCTCCGGCGACGGATAGACGGGATGCGGCGTGGTGATCCCAAGCGGGGCGAGGATGCTGTCGACGACGTAGCGCTCGTATTCGACCCCGGAGATCTTCTCGAGCAACAGGCCGGCCAGGCCGTAGGCGAAATTGTTGTACTCCCACTTGGCTTCGGGAGCACGGACCGAATAGAGCGTCGCCACCATGGCGGGAAGGCTCTTCGGCAGTTCTCGGCCCCAGAGCGGCTTGGTCACGGCGCCGGCCGTGAGACCGGACCAGTGCGTCAGCAGGTGCCGGGTGGTGACCGGCTTCTCGGCCTGGAGCCGGTCCTGAATTCGGAGATCGTCGAGGTACTCGTTCACCGGCACGTCGAGATCGAGCTTCTTCCGTTCGACCAGTTGGAGCAGGCCGGTGGCGGTGGCGGCCTTGAAGGTGGAACCGGTGCTATAGATCGTTTCAGGCGTGGCGGGGGTCCGGGTCCTGACGTTGGCATACCCGAAGGCAGCCTTCCAGACGATCGAGTCGCCGCGCACCAAGGCGATTGAAATCGAGGGAATCCCCCGATCCCGGATCTCCTTTTCGATCATCCCGGTGAGGACGGCGCGGGTCTTCTCGAGGTCGAAGCGCGCGGCCTGCGCCGACAGGGAGATCGTTTGACCCAGGCCGATGGCGACGAGGGCGGCGGACACGAGCGAGCGGCGAACCATGGCGGTGGACTCGGATTGGGGTAATGGCAGGCATGGCGGCCAGGGTGGCCGCGGGGTCAGGCGCCCCAGACTTGCTCAAAGACGCGAAGGTAGTTGCCGCCGAGGAACTTGAGGATCACCTCGTCGGAATGGCCCCGCGCCGCGAGTTGCTCGGTTAGCCGCGGAACCATCCCGATGTCCTCGAGACCCTTCGGCGCGAACTCCAGGCCGTAGTAGTCACTGCCGAGCCCGACGTGGTCGGCGCCCATGACGTCGAACGCGGTTTCGATGTCGCGGACAACGGAGTCGAGATCGCGTTGGGCAAAGTGAATGACCCCGAGGACCCCACCGTTCCTGGCCAGGGCTTCGAGCATCGGACGATCCCGCGGCAGTTCGAGGCGCGGCCGTGGAATCCGCCCGCCCGCGAGATCGCCGGAGGCCGGATCGGTGTCGGCGAACATCGTCGAGGTCGAGTGGGAGAGGATCACGGGTCGATCGGTCATCTCGAGGATCTCGAAGAACCCGTGGTGCCCGATGTGGACCAGATCGATCACGATCCGAAGCTGGTCGAGCCGCTGCACCACCTGACGCCCGAGCGGAGTCAGCCCTCCCTGCCGATCCGCCGCCCAGCAACCATCGGCAAACACGTTGCGGCGGGTATGGGTCAGACTCACCGCCCGGAGGCCGAGCTGATGGTACACGTCGAGCAAACGGGGATCATTGCCGATCGGGTCGGCGCCCTCGAAGCTCAGCACCAGCGCGACGTTGTTCTCGGCCTTGGCGCGGCGGATGTCGCCAACGGTGGTAGCGAGGACCAGTCCCTCGGTCCGCCGGATCTGGTCGTGGAAGTTCCAGACCATCTCCATGCCCCGCCGCACCGGATCCCGAAGCCACTCGTCATCGAGATAAATGGCGCACAACTGGGCGGTGACCCCCCCGTCCCGCCACCGAGGCAGATCGTACTGGCCCATGCACCCGAACCACACGGTGTGGGGACCCATCCCGAAGCGCACCAGGGGCGAACGATCGAGCCCGAGCGGCGGTACCCAGTCGAGGCCCGGCACCATCACCCGGTCGGCCAGGTCCATCTTGCCTTCCGTGACGGCGATCAGGATGTCGCTGTGGGCGTCGACGACCACGGCACGTCGGTGGAGGTCCCTGACACGGTCCGAACTCATCGGCGATAGCTCCGGCTGGCTGGGGTTGCGGGCTACTACATCGACGGGGAGAACATGATGTGGGCCTTGGGCGTCCCGGGGAACATCACCCAGGGATCGCTGCCCCGCGGCTTTTCGGGAAGGCCGGACTGGGCGCCGGTGAGATACGGGACGTACACGACATAGAGCCGCTGGGCACCGGCGACGGTGCCCGCCTTGGCGTCGAGAGTTCCCCCAAAGAGCTGGTAGAGGGCAGCGGGCCCGGTCGGCAACTTGAGCTTGCCGCTCTTGGCCTCGGCAAACCGGACCGTGTCCACTTGACCACCGGGGGTCCCGGCGGCCCGCAATTCCCGCCCCCGGGCCATGAACGGCTCCAGGGATTCGTGATAGCAGGACACGTGGAACCGGTCCTGCTTGGGATACTCAGCCAGGCACACCATGCCCTTCCCTTCCCGGAGCAGCCCGAACTTTCCGTCCTGATCGTACCCCAAGACTCGGGCCCCGGCCCGCATGTCCTCGGGCAACGGGAGCACCGCGGCGGCGATCTGCTCCGTCTTGGGGGGGATGGCCATCTGAGCCCCGAGCGACGGGGCAGCCGCCAGGCCAGCGGCGAGGAGAACACCGAACGGGAAGACGCGCATGAGCCGGATCCTCGAAGAGCGGGATCCGGGAAAGCTAGCGTCCCGCGGGCCGAGGGGCCACGAGGGTCAGGAGGCGCCGTGGGTTCTCGACGGTGATGACGCGGAGATCGGCGGCCGAGACACCTCGAGCCCGCAGCCCGGGCAGGATCCGGTCGTGGAGCTGGGTCAGTCCGCCGCCACCGAATCGCTTCCGGCCGACCTTGACGCAGATATCGAGCGACAAGGTGATCTGGCGGGCGAACCCGCGCGATACCGCCCACGCGACCCGGTCCATCAGCAGTTCGACCGGCCCGGTCTCGCCGGTGGCCATCATC
>CADEGB010000313.1 GCA_902826755.1 uncultured Gemmatimonadota bacterium | reverse complement strand
GGCCCACGGGGGGCGCGATCGGCGTGGTGAGGAGGGCGATAGGCTGGCGAACCACGACCACGCCCAGGCCGACCCCGATCGGCAGGGCCACGGCCGCCAACAGGAGGTACTGGACCTCGTAGACCCGACGGACGTCGCGAGGGCGGAACCCCTGAGCCCGCAAGATCCCGATGATCTTGAAGTCCGCGAGGATGGCACTGGTGACAGTGCCTTGTATGGCGAAGAGGGCCACCAGAAAGCCGAGCGCCGAGAAGGCCACGATCATCGCGGCCATCAGGGCGTACGGCGCGGTGTAGCCCGCGATGACAGCTTGCCGGTCGAACACCGACCCGCTGTAGACGCCGCCCTGCGCGGCGACGAACGCATCCCACAGGGTCTCGGCCCCTTCGTCGGCGCCGAGCCGGACACCCACCATGACCCGGTCGAGACGAACGCTCTGGAAGTGGGACGGCAGCTCCCCGGCGGAGACCCAGATCCGGGTCGGATTGTGGAAGGGCGCGCTGAACTGCGGGTCGACCACGATGGCGCTGACGATCATCGGCACGAGGCCTGCAGCCCCAGGGATCTCGAGGGTGTCCCCGGGTCGGATCCCGGTTTCCTCGGCAAGCGAGGTCGGAAGCCAGACCTGGCCAGGTGCCGGCGTTTCGGCCGGCGGGCCGTCCACGATCCGAATGAGGTCCTGCTCCCCGGAGACCAACGGCCGTTCCGCCACGAAGAGAAAGCGACTCAGTTGCTTGCCGCGGAAGAAGGCGCTCTCCCGCAGTTCGATGACCGCCATCGGCTCGGTCACCGTGGTGACTTCCGGCCGGGCGGTCCACCAGGCCCGGACCGAGTCGGGATCGTGGATCCGGGCGTCGAAAAGCAGCGTAAACTGGGAAGCGCGCTGCCGGTCCAGCATGGTGTGCACCGGCGTCTCGAGCTCCCGGATGACCCCAACCCCGGTGAAGAACAACAGCGCCGAAAGACCAACGATGGCGCCGACCAGGAAACCCTGTCCCTTCCTCCGCGCGAGATTGCTCCGCGCCATCAGGAGGATGCTTCGCGCGGCGGTCACCAGCCCTGCCCCACGAGCCAAGCCAGCACGGCCGCCTCCCGCTCCGCGGCGGGCATGGCCTGGTCGGCCATTCGATATTCCCCGCGGACCTGCCCGTCGCGGAGGAAGACGATCCGGTCGCCGATGCAGGCCGATTTCACTTCGTGGGTCGCCATCACGATGGTCTGTCCGCGGGCGTTGATGGCCTTGAAGCTGTCGAGCACAGCGGAACCGGCCGACGAGTTGAGCGCGCCCGTCGGCTCGTCGGCCAGGAGGGCGCGGGGCGCGTTGATCATGGCGCGGGCGATCGCGGCGCGCTGCTGCTCGCCGCCGGACACCTGGGCCGGCAAGCGATCGGCCAGGGCGCGGATCCCGAGCGTCTCGAGGAGTTCGGACGCCCGCGCATCCACCACGGCTCGATCGGCCTCGACCAGGTAGCCGGGGAGCACCACGTTCTCGAAGAGACTCAGATGGGGGATCAGGTTGATGGCCTGGAACACGAACCCGATGCCCGTCCGCCGGAGAAGGGACAACTCGGTCTCCGACATCGTGTCGATCCGCTGGTCGCCGAAGTGAATTTCCCCTTCGGTGGCGCGCTCGAGCCCGCTGATCAGATAGAGGAGCGTCGACTTGCCGGAGCCGGAGCTGCCCATCAACACGAGCAGTTCGCCCGGTTCGACGGCCAGGTCGACCTCACGGAGACCGAAGACGGGCGCGGCGGCGCTCTGGTAGCTCTTGGTCAACCGCCGGGTTTGGACGAGAGGCATGGCAGCTCCCTGGGGACTGGCAGAGGTTGGCCTTACTACGTAAGCTTACTACGTAAGTTTCGGATCCGCCACACCGGGAGGTCGCCATGCCCGCCAAAACCCGCCCCGGCGCCCCCCTGGCCGAGAAGCCCGGGCTCACTCGCGAGCGGGTGGTCCAGGCGGCCCTCGACCTGGTCGACGCCCGTGGGCTCGACGAACTGACGATGCGGAGCCTGGGCGAGGCGCTCTCCGTGGAGGCGATGTCGCTGTATCGGTACTTCCCGAGTAAGGCGGACCTGCTGGCCGGGATTGCCGATCGGGTCCTCGGCGAAATCGAGTATCCGGCCCCCACCTCGGGGTGGCGGCGCAATCTGGAGGAGGGGGGGCTCTCCTTCTGGCGGGCGCTGGTGGCGCACCCGAACGCGGTGCCGTTGTTGTTCATGACGCCGTCGGACACGCCGGGAAGCCGGGCCGCGGTGGAGTCGGCACTCCGAACCCTGGCCCGGGCCGGGTTCACACCCGGCGAGGCGCATCAGATCTTCCGGATCTTCCAGGCGTTCGTGTTCGGCTCGGCCCTGATGTACAGCGCCCGAGCGCCAGCCGAGGTGGTGCGAAAGACCCTCGCCGCGCTCCACGCCGACGGGCAGTACCCTCTGCTCCGCGCCGCCCTGTCGGAAGCGCCGACGATCGACCATCAGGCCGATTTTGCGCGGGGCCTCGCGCGCCTGCTCGATGGGATCGAGGCGAGCCGACGGCCCCGCAAGGCGCCCAGGCGGGTGCCCTGACCAGGGAGCCCCCTCGCCGGCAGGGGTCGCGAAGGGCCTTGGTGGGAGGCGGGCTAGCCACGGCCGCCGGGACGGACTCGTTCCCCAGCGAACGGTCGGCTATGATTCGCCTCATTCGTACCCTTTCCCGATGACGGCCAACCAGCCCGTCCCGCCCGTGCCGACGACTCGGCCGATCGACTCGATTCTCGAGGCCACGGACGACGGCATCGTCGTCGTCGAGCACGGTGGTCAGTGCGCGCACTTCAACGCCGCCCTCTGCGCCCTGTGGTCGCTCGAACCGGACGAGGTCCGGCTCGGCGGATGGCCCGCCATCGAACGAGCCATCGCGGCGCACCACGTGGATCCGGCGGGGCTCCCCACCACGACCAGCCCCCCGCCCGACGCCGACCTCGGCGCCGACGTCCTGCTCCAACTGCGGGACGGGCGCTGGGTGGAGGGGCGAGCTCGTCCCTATCGGCTCGACGGCTCGGTGGTCGGTCGGGTGTGGCGGTTTCGGGACGTCACCGCTCAACGCCGCATCGAGGCGGATCTGCGGCTCTCGGAGGAACGGTTCTCTCACCTGTTCCTCGCGAGCCCCTTCTCGATCCTTCTCGCGACCTACCCCGAGGGCCGCATCGTCGACGTCAACCCGGCGTTCTGCCGGCTGTTCGAGCGGCGCCGCGAGGATGTCCTGGGGCGGACGACGAACGACATCCACCTCTGGGCCAACGAAGCCGACCGGGAACGGATGCTCGACCAACTCCGCGGCGAGGGGCGGGTCGATGGGATGGAGTTTGCCTTCACCACCGAGGCTGACGACCTCCGCGTCGTCTACCTTTCCATCGAGCTCGTCCAACTCCATGGCGAGTGGCATTCCCTGGCGTCGTCGGTGGACATCACCGCGCTCAAGCGGATCGACGCCGCGCTGCAGGCGTCGGAGATCCGATATCGGACCCTCTTCGACACCATTCGCGAGACCATCTACGTCCTTTCCCCAGACGGACGGTTCACCGAGATGAACCAGGGGTTCGAAGCCGCCACGAAATGGCATCGGGAGGATTGGGTGGGCCGACCATTCATCGACATCGTCCACCCCGACGACCGGGCCCGGGCCATGGAGATGTTCGCCAACGTCGTCGGCGGGGCCTCGGAGCGGACCACCGACTTCCGCATCAGCTGCAAGAGCGGTGACTGGATTCTGGCCGAGTGTACCCCGGTCCGGGCGATCGTCGAAGGCGGTCAGCTGGTCGGTTTCCTCGGCACCGGCCGGGACGTGACCACCCAGCGCCATCTGGAGGGCGGCCTCCGTCAGGCCCAGAAACTCGAGGCCCTCGGCACGCTGGCTGGCGGGATCGCGCACGACTTCAACAACATCCTGACGGCGATCGTCGGCCATGCCGAGTGTCTTCGGGGAGAGGGCAGGCTGTCGTCCGGCCAGGGCGACGACGTGCGCGGCATTCTCGCCGCGGCCACCAGGGCCAAGTCGCTGGTGCGGCAGATCCTCACCTTCAGTCGCCGGCAGCCGGAGGAGCGCCGCCCGATCGCGCTCGAACCGGTGATTCGGGAGGTGGTCGGCCTGCTCCGCGCCACGATGCCGGCGACGATTTCCATCGAGGTGGACATCGACTCAGCCGAGGGCCTCATCCAGGCCGACCCCACCAGCGTGCATCAGGTCATGATCAACCTGGGCACCAACGCCCTCCACGCCATGCGAGGCACCGGGGGTACGATGCGGATCTCGGTGCAGTCGGTGACGATGACGGAGGCCGCGATCGTCGCTCGCTCGCTTGCGGTCCGACCGGGGCGCTATCTCGAAGTCACCATCGAGGACACGGGGCACGGGATGTCTCATGACGTCCTGCGGCGGGCATTCGACCCTTTCTTCACCACGAAGTCGCTCGCCGAAGGGACCGGCCTCGGCCTGGCCGTGGTGCATGGCATCATGCAGAGTCACGAGGGCGCCATCTCGATCGACAGCCGGGAGGGACGCGGCACCACGGTGACCCTGCTCTTACCCTCGGTCGCCGCGATGGCCAGTCCGGACCTGCCGGCTGCCATCGTGCCGACCCGTGGGCAAGGGCAACGGATCATGGTGGTCGACGATGAGCGACAGCTGGTCGTCCTAGCGACCCGAGTCTTGGAACGACTCGGGTACACCCCCATCGGATTCGAGTCGCCCTTCGCCGCGCTGGCCGCCTTCTCGGCCGAGCCGGCAGGCTTCGACGCCGTCATGTCCGATCTCACGATGCCGGGACTCCCCGGCGACGAGTTGGCACGCCGCCTGGTGGCTCTCCGACCCGACATTCCGATCGTTTTGGCCTCTGGCTACTTTGGCACGCTCGACGCCGACGACCTCGCCCAGGCAGGGGTTCGCGAGTTCGTGCCGAAGCCCTACGAGGTCGAGTCGCTGGCCGAGGCTTTGTCCCGATGCCTCAGCCCTCGGACGAACTAGGCTCCGCCGCTACGCCCGTCGCCCCGAGCCCCTTCGTCCGATCAGCCGCACGCCGCCCTTCCCTCCCTCGACGACCCACCCTTCCCGCTTGAGGTGTCCGGCTTGAGCGCGGCCGCCCGCGGGATACTTGGGGTTGAGAAGCCCGCTCTCCGGAACCACTCGCCAATAGGGCGCCACCGGCCGACGCCCTTCGGCCAACTGCTCCTCGGCAGCTTCGGCCACGATTCGAAGAAAAATTCCGGTGGTGAGCGGGCAGGTCACCTCGACGTCAAACCGTCTGGCGAGTCGATCGCGAAGAGTCGGCGGGCTGACGATTCGGGCCCGCCGGCGGGGCGGTCGAGCTTGGCGGTGGCGCTGATCTGACGAGCCATGAACAATCCCTCTGGCGGGGGCCGCCGGCTCCCGCGAAATAGTTCGACGCCGTTAGCCGATCAGACTGGCCCACTCCACCACGACCTTCTCCAATCGGTCGACAATATCGTCAGCCTGAGCCCTCGTCAGGCAGAGCGCCGGGGTGATGAACACGGGCACGCCCCGTTTCATGGCGCTGGGCCGCCGAGGTCCGTAGAGCGACATGTAGAACGAGAGCCCATGCTTGTACGCCACCGCCTGGAAGAGCGTTTCCGGCTCCGCCGCGGGATCGGGAAACTCCATCGTATCCTTGTGCTTGACCAATTCGAGAATGGCCAGCAAACCCT
>CADEGB010000312.1 GCA_902826755.1 uncultured Gemmatimonadota bacterium | reverse complement strand
GGGATGGGCGGCCCGTGACCTCGCGCCCGACCGCCTCGAACGCGGCCCAGGCCCGGCGGGTGTGGCTCGGCGACGTGACGACCACGACCGAGCGCCAGCCCTGGCGGGTCGCCAGTTCCTCCATCCTCACCGCCTCGAGTCTCGTGGTGCCGGCGGGCGAGAGGATGTGGAGTTCGGGCTCGACGCCAACCAGTCGGAGGACTGCCCGCTGGTCGGCGTCGGAGGTCACCGCTTTGCCGTCCACTTCGGCCGCCACTCGGCTCACGACGAGGCGCCGCGACACGCCCGCGCGGATCAGTCGACTGCCTTCCAGCAACCGATCGGTGGCGATGGGCGACAACAGCGCATCGTCGGTGACGGCCGCCGACAGCACGACGATGGCATCCACAGGCCGAGTCGGTAGGGCGTCGGTCCGGATCAGTTTGCGGCCCAGGGCGGCGGGGCCGGGCACCCACGCCACCACCAGCATCAGCCCGACGACGACCGCGGCGATGGTGGCGGCGATGCCTTCCCGGCCGATGGCGCCGAGGAGCGCCCCGGCCACGAGCGCCAGCCAATACCAGTCACTCGCCGCGGTGCCGAGGATGGCGTCGAGGCCGAGTTCGCCAAGTGCCGCCCACGCCGCGGCCATGGCGATCGCGCTCAACGCACCGGTCACCAGCCGCTTGGGGCCTTTTGCCGCCATGCCGTTCCGTCGTCGATGAAGTCGGTTCGATTCTAGCCAGGTCTCTGCCGAAATGCTCGGGGGGCGCGCCCCCGTGACCGGGGTCCGCGCCGCGGGTATCTTTGGGTACCGGGCGCCCGTAGCTCAGTTGGATAGAGCAACAGCCTTCTAAGCTGTGGGTCGCAGGTTCGATTCCTGCCGGGCGCGCTCCACCCCTACTCAATCCGCTCTCCCCTGGAGTCTCCGTGACGGATGCGTCGCGATTCGTGGCGGCCCGGGATCTCCTCCTGGCCCACCCCACCGACTATGACGAGGTCGTGCGCCGGTTCCAATGGCCGCGGCTCGAACGCTTCAACTGGGCCCTCGATCATTTCGACCGGCTGGCGGACCACAACGGGAGCCCGGCGCTGCTGTTCGCGTCCGGGGCTGGGGTGACCGCCAGTCACTCGTTTGCCGAACTCAAGGAACGATCCGATCAGCTCGCCAACCTGCTCCGGGCCAGGGGCGTTGCCCGGGGCGATCGGCTCCTGATGATGCTCCCCAATCGGCTCGCGTTGTGGGAGACGATGCTGGCGGCGATGAAGCTCGGGGTCGTGCTCATCCCGGCCACGCCGCAGCTGACCCGGACCGATCTCGAAGACCGGTTTGGCCGGGGCCGCGCCCGACACGTCGTCACCGACGCGGAAGGGGCCGAGAAGATTGGCGCGCTCGGATCGGACGGGGTCCGTCTCGTGGTCGGCGACACCCGACCGGGGTGGATCGACTATCGCGAACTCGAGGTCGCTTCCCCGGTCCTGACCGATCCGGGCATCACCCGAGCCTCCGACCCGCTGTTCCTCTATTTCACCTCGGGAACCACGGCGCGCCCCAAGCTGGTGCTCCACACGCACCAGAGCTACCCGATTGGTCACCTGAGCACGCTCTACTGGCTCGGCCTGCGCCCGGGCGACCGTCATCTCAACATCAGCTCACCCGGGTGGGCCAAGCACGCCTATTCGAGCTTCTTCCCGCCCTGGACAGTGGGCGCCGCCGTCGTGGTCTTCGACGCGCCGCGCGTCGAGCCGAAGGCCGTCATCGAGACGATTGCCCGGGCCGACGTGAGCACGTTCTGCGGCCCGCCGACCCTCTGGCGGATGATGATCAACGAGGACTTGACCGGCCGGACCATCGGCCTGCGGGAAGCGCTCTCCGCCGGTGAGCCTCTCAACCCCGAGGTGATCGAGCGGATTCGCGACGCCTGGGGCCTGACGATCCGGGAGGGCTACGGCCAGACCGAAACGACCCTGCTGGTTGGCAACTTCCCGGGACAGCGGGTCAAGCCGGGCTCGATGGGCAGGCCCGCGCCCGGCTTCACGATCGCGCTCCGACCCCGTCAGCACGACGACCCGGCGGCCAACCAGGCCGAAGGCGAGCTTGCCGTCTCGCTGGCCGACGAACCGATCGGCGTCATGGAGGGCTATCTCGACGACCCGGAACGGATGGCCGAGGCCCGCCGGGAGGGATTCTATCGGACTGGCGACGTGGCGGTAACCGACGCGGACGGCTACGTCACCTATGTCGGACGGGCCGACGATGTCTTCAAGAGCGCCGGCTATCGCGTCAGCCCGTTCGAGCTCGAGAGCGTCCTGATCGAACACCCCGCCGTGGCCGAGGCCGCGGTGGTCGAGAGCCCCGACCCGATTCGCATGGTGGTCCCGAAGGCGTTTCTCTCGCTCCGGGCCGGGTTCGATCCGACCCGGGAGACGGCCCTGGCGCTGTTCCGGTTCATCCGGGAGCGGCTGCCCGCGTTCCAACGAATCCGCCGGATCGAGTTCGCGTCGTTGCCCAAGACGATCTCGGGCAAGATCCGCCGGGTCGAACTCCGCCTCCGGGAACGGGACCACGTCCAGCGTGGCGTTCGGGAACCGGACTGCCACTGGATCGAGGATTTCCCGGACCTCAAGAGTTAGGCACCCAGCGCGGACCGTTCCCGCGATTATCTTGCCGCCCGATGCCATCCTGCTCCTGGCTGGCCCTCGCCGCGATCGTGGCGTGGCCCGGCGTTGCCCAAGCCCAACTCCTCGACGGTGAACTGCGGGTTCCCCGCGTCGCGCGCCGTCCGGTCATCGATGGCGTGCTCGAGGAGGGAGCCTGGTCCGGCGCCGCCGTCCTCGATCGGTGGGTCCAGGTCAACCCCGGCGACAACGGGCCCCCCTACGGGCGGACCATCGCCTATCTCGGCTACGACGACCGCGCCTTCTACCTCGCCATCCGGGCCACGGACCAGCCCGGCCGGATCCGGTATCGGCTCCACGAGCGCGACGCGATCACCAGCCAGGCGCAGGACTACATCGGCATCAGCATCGATCCCACCAACGCTCGGCGGCGGGCGTTCTCGATTGCCGTCAACCCGGTCGGCGTCGAGGGTGACGGGCTCAACGTCGAGGGAACCGGTTTCGAGGAGTGGGACGGGATCTTCGACGCGGCCGGCAAAGTCACCGGCGACGGATACGTCATCGAGGTGGCCATTCCATTTTCTTCGATTCGCTATCCGCCCCGCGCCGAGCAGCGGTGGGGGTTGTCGCTGGCCCGCCACTACGGTCGCGATGGGGCCAAGGACTCACCCTGGCCGATCAATCGCGACCTTGGCTGCGACCTCTGCCACATGATCACGCTCGTCGGGATGCGCGATTTGGGCTCGGCGACGAACTTCGAGTTCAACCCGTCGGTGGTGGCTCGGTCGAGCCGGACCCGACCGGACCTCGGTGCCGGCTTCGACCCCGCCCGGACTCGGGGCGAGTTCGGGGCCAATCTCAAATACGGGATCACGCCGGAGATCACCCTCGACGGGACCTGGAACCCCGACTTTTCCCAGGTCGAAGCGGACGCGGGACAACTCGAGGTCAACAACCGGTTCGCCCTGTTCTTTCCGGAGCGGCGCCCGTTCTTCCTCGAGGGGACCGATATCTTCCTGACTCGGTTCGGGATGCCGGGACAGGATCCGAGCTTCTATACCCCGCCGGTGAACGTCTTCTATTCGCGCCGGATCGCCGATCCCGACGCCGGCGTCAAGGTGACGGGCAAGCTTGGCCGGGTCACCGTCGGCGTGCTGGGCGCACTCGACGCGGCCCGGGACTACGACCTCGACACACCCCTCGCCGGTCAACCGGCCGAGAGCTTCGATCCGTTCCTCGACCAAGAGGCCAAGGCGGGGATCGCCCGCGTCAAGGTCGACGTCGCGGCCGACGGGTTCATCGGTGCGGCGGTGACGGGACGTCGTTTCGGTGATGGGTACGGCCTCACCGGGAGCGTCGATGGCCGGCTCCGGTTCCGCAACACGACGTTTCGGTTCCTCGCGACCCAGAGTCAAACCGCGGAACCGGACGTGTTCGGCCGGATTCGGCGCGCCCTGGCCGGTCGCCTGACCGACCCCGCGGTTCTTGCCGCGACCCTCGACAGCCTCCCCGACGACGTCCGGGCGCTCGACCACGAGGCTCGTCACGGCACGGCGTTGCAGGCATCGGTCGAATACGACGACCGTCACTGGAATGCTGGCCTCGGCGTCGTCGACATCACTCCAGACTTCGCCACGCCACTCGGCTTCACCCAACGTCCCGATTTCGCGCTCCTGTCGGGGTACGCCGCCTACACGTGGCAGTCGACCGGCTTTTTCCGCCAGATCCATCCGCAAGTCCGGTTCGAGGAAGGCTACGACCATGGGGCAAGCGGGCGCCTCGGGTCGTACGACCAGCGGACCGACCGTCTCCTGTCCGGGTTCGTGGATTTTCGGCTGCCTCGCGCCACCGACGTCAGCGTCGGGTACACCCGGGCCTTTCTCCGCGTCGACGGCGTGCCGTTCGACGGCCTCGATCGGTTCTTCGTGTACCTGGCGTCGCAGGCGTTTGCCGGTGCCGGGATCGATCTCTTCGTGCGGGGTGGGGAAGAGGCAATCTTCGACGACGTCGTCGAGGGTGGGCCGGCGTTGC
This sequence comes from uncultured Gemmatimonadota bacterium, assembly GCA_902826755.1. Classification (GTDB taxonomy): domain Bacteria; phylum Gemmatimonadota; class Gemmatimonadetes; order Gemmatimonadales; family GWC2-71-9; genus SHZU01. The sequence continues at coordinate 1,075 of CADEGB010000312.1, read as the reverse complement.
CCAGCTCGTTCCTGACCGCGTCGGTCTCCACGACGGTTCGTCCCGTGTCGTCACTCCGCCTGGGCTTCGAGCTGAACGCGGCGCGGATCTGGCGACGGACCGCTACCGCCGGCCGCGACAGTCGCTACGCCGAGTCCGCCATCCCGCGGTTCCGGACTCAGCTCCAACTGTCCCGCCGGATCGGAGTTCGCTTCATCGGCGAATACCGGTTCGAGCGGTTTTTCGAGCGGAATGGCACCGTGGCGGAGAAACGTGACGTACTCCGCACCGACGCGCTGTTCACCTACCTCATCCACCCGGGTCAAAGCCTGCAGGCTGGATGGTCGAGCCGCGCCGAGGCCGACCTCACCACGCCGATGCGGACGGTGGCCCGGGGTGGGGTCGCCAAGCTCAGCTACCTCTGGCGCTTCTAGGGCCCGGTCCGATGCTGCGCCCCCTCCGGGCGGACTTCCGTGCCGTGATCGACCTGGCCGTGCCCCTCGCCGCCCTCCAGGTGGGCTTGATGGCCATGGGGGTCGTCGACACCATGATGGTCGGTCGGTACTCCGCGGCGGCCCTGGCCGGCACCGCGGTGGCCAACGTCTGGTTCTTCGCGGTGTCGACGCTCGGGATGGGCTGCATCGCGATCCTCGACCCGATCATTGCCCAGGCCCACGGGGCCGGCGATGACGAGGGGATTGCCCGCGGCCTCCAGCGAGGCTTCCTGCTGGCCCTCGGCTTGACCGTACCGACCATGCTCGGCAACGCGCCGGTCGAGGCGGTGATGCGGTGGACCGGGCAGCCCGCTGAGGTCGTGCCGCTCGCCGGCGAGTACATGCTCGGACTCCTCCCAGGCATCCTTCCGTTCTACGGATTCATGGTAGTCCGGGAAGCGCTTCAGGCGGTCGGGGCAGTTCGCCCCTTGCTGCTGGTCATCCTCCTGGCCAATCTGGTCAACGCGGGGATCAACTGGGTTCTCATCTTCGGGAACCTTGGACTCCCTTCGATGGGCGTTACCGGGGCTGCCTGGGCCACCACCATCAGCCGGTGGGCCATGTTCGCCGGGGCCGTGGCTATCGGTTGGCGGCACCTCGGA
>CADEGB010000311.1 GCA_902826755.1 uncultured Gemmatimonadota bacterium | reverse complement strand
AGCGGGTGGGCATCTTCGGCGATTCGGAGGCCCTCTCGGTAGGGCCAGGCCAGAACATCGTACCGCAGTCCCGGCATCTGGGCGCGGTCGGCGAGGGTGGTGAATTCCACGAACTTTGCCCTGGTTCCCGGCTCGAGCTTCTTGGGGAGATCGCGAAGGAGGATGCCGTTCCAGGGAATCACCATCGACCAGGCCTCGACGCAACGCATCCGGTAGACGCGCTCGACCGTCGGGAGCCCCTTGAGCAAGTCGTCGAGATCGTAGCGGCCGGGCTTGGCTACATCACCCTCGACGGTGACGGTCCATGGCTTGAGTTTGAGACCGCCCGCGTTCTGGGAGGGATCCGCTTTGTCGGTTCCGAACTCGTAGTAATTGTTGTAGGTGGTAACCACGTCGTACGGCGTGGGCTTGTCGTCCTGGCCTTGTCCGGGGCGGGCGGCGACGGCGGGCCTTGGGAGCGCCAACCCCGCAATGGCAGCCCCGGTGGCCGCGAGCCAGCGACGCCGATCGTGGTAGAGGCGCTCGTCGGTGATCTCCGCCGTTGGGAGGTCGGGGGGTCTCCGAATCAGCATCTGGCGCGCTCCGGGTAAAGGACGTTTCAGTATAACGCCGCGAGCGGGTCGTTTGGTTTCCTGGGACGGTTTTTCCTCCCCTGACGCACGAAGCCGGCCCCGGAAACCCGGCGCCGGCTTCGAGGACGGACAGGGAGGGATTCGAACCCTCGATACGCTTTGAGGCGTATACACGCTTTCCAGGCGTGCCTCTTAAGCCACTCGAGCACCCGTCCCAGTTGGGCGGTCAACTTACCTGTGGGCGGGGGGAACCGTCAACGCGCGACCGCCGGGCGGAACGCACCGGGAAGTCGGGCCAGGCCGGTGGCCGGCGTCAGCGTATCGTCGAGCAGATCGCGGATCCGGGCCCGAAGTGCCTCAGGCGAAAACGGCTTGGCGAGAAAGCCCCCAAGCGCCCACTCGGCCCGGCGGGCCTCGTCCAAGGCGGCGTCAAAGCCGGACATGAACAGGATCCGCGCGGCGGGATACCGTTCCCGAATCTGATCGGCGAGCCGAGGCCCGGACATGCCGGGAAGTCGAACGTCAGTGATGAGAGCCTCGATCCGCCGGCTCGGTGCCTCGAGGAGGGCAAGCGCCTCTTCGCCGGTTGTGGCTGTCAGGACTCGATAGCCATCGGCCGTGAGGACCCGGAGGACCAGGTCGAGGACCTGTGGGTCGTCCTCGACCACCAACACCGACTCGCCGTCGCCGCCCGCGGCTGGCGCGAGGTCGGTCCGGGCGACGGCATCGGCGACCGGATCGTCGGCAACAATTGGGAGTCGGATCGTGAACGTGGTGCCCTGCCCGACGGTCGAGTCGACGTCAATTCGACCCCCCGCCTGCCGGATGATTCCGTCACACACGGCCAAGCCGAGGCCGGTGCCCTTCCCAACGGCTTTGGTGGTGAAGAACGGCTCGAAGATCCGGGCCATCGCCCCGGGGTTGATGCCTTCGCCGGTGTCGGTCATCGCGATCGCGACGTGGTCGCCCTGGCCGGTGGCGGGGTCGAACGCGGCCCGCGTCTGACGACGGTGGGTGGTGGTCCGCATCGTGAGCCGACCGCCCTCCGGCATGGCGTCCCGCGCGTTGACGGCGAGGTTGAGAAGGACCTGCTCCATTTGGCCGGGGTCGATGCGGACGCGCCCGAGGTCCGGGGCGAGCGTGGTCTCGAGGCGGACGTCCTCGCCGAGGACCCGTTCGAAGAGACGGCGCATGCTGGAGGCCAGGGCGTTGAGATCGACGACCTGGGGCACGGTCACCTGGCGGCGGGCAAACGCGAGCAGCTGTCCGGTCAGCCCCGCCGCCCGCTCCGCCGCCCGTCGCATCTCGTCGACCTGGGCGATCACGTCGGGTGGGAGCCGGTCGTCCTCTTGGAGGAGGCTCGAGTGGCCGAGGATGGCGGTGAGGAGATTGTTGAAGTCGTGGGCGATGCCGCCGGCCAAGCGCCCGACGCTTTCCAGCTTCTGGGCCTGGTGGAGACTCTCCTCGAGTTGCCGCCGATCGGTGATGTCGCGCACCACGGCCACCAGCTTCGGAACCGACGGCTCGTCGGGATCGGTGAATCCCCGGGCGGTGCGCTCGATCCACCGATAGCTGCCGTCGGCGCAACGGATCCGGAGGGTGGCAGGAGGGAGCCGATGTTCGGCGAACGATCGTTCGAATTCCCCGATCGCACGGTCGGCGTCATCCGGATGCAGGAGGGGCTGGAGTTGGGTGCCCACGAGGCGGCCCGGCGTCCACCCGAGGAGGCCTTCGATCGACGGCGAAGCGTACTCGCAAACGCCATCCCCACGGACGACCACGATCACGTCCGTCGAGTGATCGGCCACCAATCGGTAGATCCGCTCCCGTTCGCGATACCGTTCCGCCGCTCGGCTCCGCGCCCCGGCAATGGCGGCCACGAGGAGCGCCACCAGGTTGACGCCGATGAGGAAGGACTGATACCCCGCCGCCGGATCGACGGTGGCCAGTCGCGTCACGGCCACGACGTAGGCGACGTTGGTGAGCAGGGTGGCCCCCGCCACGACGCCGGGGCCGTGGCGCAATCCGGCCCACGCGATCGGTATCATCACCAGGAAGCTGGTGCGAATCTCGCTGGTGATCGGGTGGACGTCGATGCTCGATACCAGTAGCGCCGTCGCCGCGAACCGGGCCCAGTCGGTCAGGGACGCCGGCTCGGGTGCCAGCGGCCGCCGGGTGTGACCGGGCCTCAGGACGTCGAACCGGAAGGCCGTCGCCATCGCGACGGGGACGATCGCAAGCGCCGCGGCCGATTCCGCCAACAGGAGGCGGCCGGTGGCCGGCCAGTCGACGGGGCTCGCGATGAACACCCCACTCAGCGCCGCTTGAACGACCGGTGCCGCCAGCGACACCCCGGCCGCGGCCCACAGGGCCGGTCGGCCGGCCGGATCGGCGCGTACCGCGGGGTGACGCAAGCCGAACCACGATCCGAAGACGACCACGGCGGTGGTGGCGATTTCGATCAGGGCGGATCCGGTGCCCCCGGACCCGAAGGCCGCCATGTCCAGCGTGAGCGCCGCCGGCAACGCCCACCACAGCCGGGGTCCGACGACGATGAGAAGGGCGATTCCAAGTCCGATTCGAGGAGACCAGAACGCGGTCGTCCCGTCCGGTGCCACCAGCAGGCGGCTGCCGCCAACGGCTGCCAGGTAGATGGCCACGAACAGCGCCCCCACGACGAGTTCTCGACGAGGGAGGCGCTCCGCCACGGACCCGGGGTCGGCCTGATTCACCCCGGGAGTATCGGCCTGCCTGGTGGAGAACTGGAGCGGGGGACCCGAGCCGCGACCTCAGGCCAGGGTCATTTCCTGGGCGACGATTTCCGGGCGGGGGGTTTTCGCTTCTTGTGCGTGGCCTTCTTGACCCGAGCGGTCATCGGATCCGGCGTGGCCTTCCGGCCGGTCCGGGCGGCCGCCTTGGCCGGCTTCTTGGCCGGCTTGACGGGTTTCGGCGCAGCCGGGGCGGTCGCGGGTTTGGCTGCGGCGCTCTTGGCCTTGCTCCGAGATTTGCCTTTTGGCCGGGCGCCACCGCGCGCGGCGATCAGATCGACGGCTTCCGCGAGGGTGACGTCCGCGGGGTCCTTGCCCTTCGGGATCGACGCGCTGACGTCGCCATGTTTGACGTAGGGGCCGTACTTCCCTTCATACAGGCCGACCGGGGCCTGATCGGCCGGATGGGGCCCGAGGTCGCGGATCGGCGTGGCGGCCATCCGGCGTCCCCGGCCCTGCTTCGGCTGCGCGAGGAGTTCCATGGCCCGGGCCAGGGAGACGGTGAGGACCTGATCCTCGCCCTTGAGCGAGCGATAGTCCTTGCCGGCCTTGCCCATGTCGTGAACGATGTACGGCCCGAACCGGCCCTGCCCCGCGAGCACCTTGCCATCGGTGTCGGGGTGGACGCCGAGGACCCGAGGAAGCGCGAGGAGACCGACGGCGACGTCGAGCGTCATCTGGTCGGGCGTGACACCCTTGGGCAAGGACGCGCGCTTCGGCTTCGGATTGTCGTCGGAGACGACGCCGAGCTGGACGTACGGTCCGTACTGGCCGGTCAGCATCAGGATCGGTTCGCCGGTTTCCGGATGGGTGCCGAGAATGTCGGGACCGGCCGCCTTCTGACGGAGGATTTCGTCGATCCGCTCGCGCGACAACTCGGCAGGCGCGGCGTCGCGCGGCACCGAGGCTTTGAGCACCTCGCCATCCGCGGTGACGACTTCGACGTAGGGTCCGAACCGGCCAAGCTTGACGTTGGCGCCGTCGAGCCCCTCGAGCACCACGGTCCTGGCGTCGGTGGGGTCGATCTTCTTCTCCCGGCTGGCCACCTGCGCCTTGAGCCCGTTCTTGCCGAGGTAGAAGTCCTTGAGGTACGGGAGCCACTCGGCATGGCCCTCGGAAATGTCGTCGAGGGTCTTCTCCATTCCGGCGGTGAACTTGAAGTCGATCAGCGAGGGGAAGTGCTGCTCGAGCAGCGCGGTGACCCCGAAGGCGGTCAGGGTCGGGACGAGTGCCTGGCCCTGCTTCTGGACGTAACCACGGTCGATGATCGTGTCGATGATGCTCGCGTACGTGCTGGGTCGGCCGATCCCGTCCGACTCCAGTTCCTTGACGAGGCTGGCTTCGGTGAACCGGGCTGGCGGCTGGGTTTCGTGGGACACCGCATTCAGCTCGGCGCACCGCGGCCGGTCGCCGACGTCGAGGTGCGGGAGGACGACCTCTTGATCCTCGAGCGCGGCCTCGGGGTCATCGGACCCTTCGACATAGGCACGGAGGAATCCGGGGAAATCGATCCGCTTGCCGGAGGCCCGGAAGGTGGCGTCGGCCACGGTCAGCGTGACGGTCATGGCCGTCAGCTTGGCGTCGAGCATCTGGGACGCGACGGTCCGCTTCCAGATCAGATCGTAGACGGCGAGTTCGCGGCCGCCGAGGCCGGTCTCCTCCGGAGTGCGGAAGTGGGATCCAGCCGGACGAATGGCCTCATGTGCCTCCTGAGCCGACGCATTGCTGGTGACATAGCTGCGGGGCTTGGGGGGGAGGTAGCCTTCGCCGTAGAGGCGTTCGACGCACTCGCGAGCCGCGGTGAGGGCCTGATTCGAGAGATGGACGGAATCGGTCCGCATGTACGTGATGAAGCCTTCTTCGTACAGCTTCTGCGCGGTCCGCATCGTCTCCCGAGCGGAGAGCCGGAGCTTGCGGTTGGCCTCCTGCTGGAGGGTCGAGGTGATGAAAGGCGCGGCGGGGCGACGGGTGAACGGCTTTTCCTCCGCGGCGGTGACCTGCCACAGCTCCCGTCGCAACCGCTCCACCAGCGCGACGGCCGCCTCGCCCGCCAGGAGGACGACGTCCTTTTCCCGGCCGGGCTGCAGCTTGCCCGTGGTCTCGTCGAAATCCTTCCCGGTGGCCAGTCGTTTGTCTCCCAGGGCGACCATCTGGGCGTCGAACGACTGGCTAGCGTGCTCGAGGGTGGCCTTGAGATCCCAATAGATGGCTGGCACGAACGCCCGCCGCTCCCGCTCCCGGATGACCAGGAGGCGGACCGCCGCTGATTGGACCCGACCGGCCGACAACCCGTAGGCGATCTTCTTCCAGAGGAGCGGCGAGAGCGTGTAGCCGTAGAGGCGATCGAGGATCCGGCGGGTTTCCTGGGCCCGGACCAGCTT
>CADEGB010000310.1 GCA_902826755.1 uncultured Gemmatimonadota bacterium | reverse complement strand
CATCCTCGGCCTGGCGGAGTACTTCCTCCGCGACGTGGAGGCGGAGGCCATGAAGGCCATCGAAGCCGCCGTCCGGGAGCTCGAGAAGCTCGGCGCGAGAGTCGTGAGCGTCGAGGTTCCCTCGCTCGAGCCGGCCCTGGAGGCCTCGCGGGTCATCGTGCTGGCCGAGGCCATCAGCTATCACGACGAGATGCTCCACCAGAACCGGGAGGGGTACGGACCGAACGTCCGCGCCCGCCTCGAGGGAGGCTACGACCTCACCGCGTTGCAGTACGTCCGGGCGGAAGAGCGGCGGCTCGAACTGCTGGCCGACTACGGCCGGCTGTTCCGCGAGGTGGACTGTCTGGTCGGCGCGGTCCTTCCGGCCGTGGCGCCCCCGATCGGGACCCAGCAGCTGACGGTGGGCGGCCGGGAGGTCTCGTTGGCCGAGGCGTTCTGCCACTTCAACGCACCGCAGAATATGACCGGGGTGCCGGCCTTGTCGCTCCCATGCGGGTTCTCCCGGGCCGGGCTTCCGATCGGCCTCCAGCTGGTTGGCGGCGCCGGCCGGGACGAGGCCCTGCTCGGCATCGGCGCCGCCTATCAGCGGGCAACCGATTGGCACGTCAAGAGACCGGTGTTTGGACCGAGCCAGAAGCTGAGATGAAATCGGTCTGAGGACGGTTTTCGAATCCCGACTCGCGAGTTGTCGATTCGACACACCCGTGTCTATTCGACGCGGATTGAGGGCTCGGCGTCGCATCGCAAGCGAAGGAATGACAACAACTTACAACAACGACTTCCGGCACGCTTCATGAACTGCATCGAGTGACCCGGACACGATGGATCGTTTCGGGTCACAGCAGATCCACATCCAAAGTACGGCACCGCGAATCAGCCCCAACCGAGGGGTATTCCGGAGCTTCGGCATCCGTGGATCTCATCTGTCAGGGCAGTCTGTCACTCCCTTTTCAGAAGGATGCGAACATGAGGAAAGACCATCATTGGCTCCGAGTGGCCGTCACGAGCGCCGCGCTGGCGCTTCTGGCAGGCGCTCCCCCGCTGGTGGCCCAGAACGTCGGCACCGTGTCGGGCACCATTACCGACGCCGCGACGGGCCAAGTCCTGTCGGACGTCCGGGTAACGGTCGTCGGGTCGGTGCTTTCGATCACGACCGACAATCGGGGCGGGTATCGGATCGCCAACGTGCCGGCGGGAACGGCCACGTTGCAGGCGCGCCGAATCGGGTACAAGGCGCTCGACAAGACGGTGACCGTGGTCGCCGGACAGACCGCGACGGTCGACTTCGCGCTGAACGCGTCGGTCGTGACACTCGACGAGGTCATCGTGTCGGGCACCGCCGGCGACACCAAGCGGAAGGCGCAGTCCGCCACGGTGTCCGAAATCGGGGTCGCCGACATCGCCCAGACGGCGCCGGTCCGCACCTTTGCGGAGATCCTCCAGTCGCGAGTTCCCGGGGTATCGGTCAGCATGGGATCGGGCACGTCGGGCGGCTCGTCCCAGATCCGGATTCGGGGACCGGCGTCGATTTCGCTCTCGAACGAGCCGATCGTCTACGTCGACGGGATCCGGGTGACGTCGTCGAACGCCACCCTCTTCTTCACCGGCGGCCAGAGCACCTCGCGACTTTCCGAGTTCGATCCGAAGGAGATCGAGTCGATCGAAGTCGTGAAGGGTCCGGCGGCCGCCACCCTTTATGGGGCCGACGCGTCGGCGGGCGTGATCCAGATCATCACCAAGAAGGGGCGCGCCGGGGCCACCCGGTTCAGCCAGAATGTCACGGCCGAGTACAACAAGCTCGAAGCCAACTTCACGCCGCCCTCGAACTTCGGTAACTGCACGGCGGCCCTGGTGGCTTCCACCAGCGCCAACCCGCTCTGCCGCGGTCAGGCGGTCGGGACCCTCGTCAGCGACAACCCGCTGGTCCGCGAGGGTGCCTTCATCGACGGCGAAACCCGCGCCCTCGCCTGGAGCGGCTCCGGCGGCAACGGCTCGAATTTCGGCTACTACCTGCACGGCGCCTACGAGAACGAGGACGGCACCACCCGGAACAACGCGTTCATCCGTCGGAACGCCCGGATCAACGTCAACTGGACCCCGTCGTCCAAGCTCACCCTCGACGCCAGCATCGGGCTCAACCGAGCCAACTTCGACCTGCCGGATAACGACAACAACGTCTACGGCTACCTTGGCGGCGGCCTCCTCGGCACCCCGCTGACCCGGAACGACACGGGGGCGGAGAGCAACAACGGCTGGTTCGGTTTTGCCCGCGACGTGCCGGCCATCGCGCTGATCGAGAACCAGCAGCAGACCCACCGGACCATCTCCACGATGACGGCCAACTTCCTGCCGTTCCCGTGGTTCAGCAACCGGTTCACGCTCGGCGCCGACTGGCTCCGGGACGAAACCCGCCGCTTCCTGCCCAAGAATGGCCGGGGTTCCTATCAGGGCGTCTCGAACACCGGCGACATCTCGGAACTCCGTGAGGGCACCGAGCGGTACACGGTCGACTATCTCGGCAACATCCGGTTCAACACGGGGTCGAGCCTGACCCACAACGTCTCGGCCGGCTTCCAGCTGATCGACACCCGGATCGAGAACCTCCAGGCCACCGGACAGGGCCTGACGGTCAACAGCACCAACCTGGTGAGCGCCGCGTCGAGCCGGAGCGCCGCCCAGTTCTACAGCCGCCAGAAGCAGGTCGGATTCCTCGGTCAGTGGCAGGGCGGCTTGAAGGACCGGCTCTTCCTGCAGGTGGGTGCCCGTTTCGACGCCAACAGCTCGTTCGGCAACACCTCGGAGTGGTTCTTCCTGCCGAAGGTGGGGGGCTCCTACGTCATCTCGGACGAGTCGTTCTGGCAGAACAGCCTCGGTTTCATCAATACGATGCGGCTCCGGGCGGCATACGGCGTCACCGGTCGCTCGCCGACGCCGGGCGCGTCGCTGACGACCCTGTCGCCGGCCGCGTACATCGATCCGAACGCGGCGGCTCTTCAGCCGGGAGCCACGCTGCAGAACCCCGGCAATGACAGTCTCAAGGCCGAGCGGGGTTCGGAGTACGAACTCGGCTTCGATGCCGGGTTCTTCAACGATCGGGTCGGGATCGAGTTCACCTTCTACAACAAGACGTCGAAGGACCTCCTCCTGCAGCGGCCCCTGCCGCCGTCGCTCGGCTTTACTCAGAACCCGTTCGTCAACATCGGCGAAGTCCGGAACAAGGGACTCGAGATCGGGTTGACGGCGCAACCGATCGTGTCGCGCAACGTGAGCTGGGATGTCCGGGTCGGCTTGTCGACACTCGACAGCAAGATCACCGACATGGGTGGCGTCGCGCCGTTCAACACCCTCAATCGCTTCATGGAAGGGTTCCAGCCGGGCGTCTTCGTCGGGAACCGGATTCGCTCGATCAACGAGCAAACCGGCGTGGTGACGGTGTCCGACACGCTCGAGGCGATCGGCAACCTGTTCCCGAGCTTCGAAGGGAACGTGTCGACCAACCTGACGCTGTTCCGCAACGTCCGGCTCTTCGCGTCGCTCGATTCCAAGAGGGATTTCTACATCTACAACAACACCGACTTCTTCCGCGAAACCCAGCTGGTCCGCAGCGACAACCGACTCGATCCGAACAAGCTGTCGGCCGTCGAGCGGCTCCGCCGCTACGGCAATCCGACTCCCGGGCAGCCCGCGTTCGTGCGCGAGGGCAAGGTGGCCGGCCAGCCGGCGACGGCCACGGTCAACGAAGTCCGAGACGCCTATGTCCAGAAGGGTGACTTCACCAAGCTCCGCGAAGTGTCGGTGACGTACACCTTCCCGACCAAGGTGGCCGGCTACTTCCGCGCCCAGGGCGCCACGGTGACGTTCGCCGGGCAGAATCTGGCGCTCTGGTCCGACTACGAAGGCTTCGACCCCGAAGTGATCTCGGCGGCGACGGCCAACTTCAATCGGACCGACTTCCTGACCATTCCGCCGGGCCGTCGGTTCGTGGTCCGGTTCAACGTGCAGTTCTAAGGGGAGACGCCTGACATGAATCGCACATTGACGCTCTCCCGAGCGGTCGCGGTGGCCTCACTGAGCCTGATCGGGCTCGGCGGTTGCGGCGACTACCTCAAGGTCACCAACCCGACGGTCATCGACGTCGACGCCACCGATCCGGTGGCGGACGCTGGTCTCCTGGCGAGTTCCTCGGTCCAGAACTTCGCCCAGGCCTACGGCTGGTTGATCATGTACTCGGGCTGGTTCACCGGTGAGTCCGACGTGGCGGAGACGTTCCCGACCCGCAACGAGTTCGGCCGCCGCGCGGTCGATCCCACCAACGGCAGTCACAGGGACGAAGTCTGGTTCCCGCTGTCGCAGGCCATGGCCTCGGGCTACCTGGTGCTCGATCTGACCCTGCCGACACCGACCGCCAACATCGCCTACGTCCGGGCTCACCACAGCGTGGCGTGGTCGTATCTGTTCATGGCGGAGCAGTTCTGCGAGGGAACGGTCCGGTCCGGCCCGCGGCTCAATACCGCGGCCATGCTCGACTCGGCCGTGGCGCACTTCAGCGACGTCGTGACCCAGGGCAACGCGGTCAACTCGACCGAGTCGCGCAACCTGGCCAACGCCGCGTTGGTGGGCCGGGCCCGGGCCAAGCTCCAGGCCGGGAACAAGGCCGGCGCCACCGCCGATGCGGCGTTGGTACCGGCGGCATTCAACTTCAACGTCGCGTACTTCGACGATCTCTCGAACCGGACCCGAGTCGGCAACCGGATCTGGCAGTTCATCGCCGACCGGGGCTCCAACGCGGTCCCGCCGGCGTACCGGATCACCGATCCGCGGCTTCCGTGGCGGCTGGCCCCATCCAACCTGCTGCCGCAGGACGCCAACTACCAGGTTGACCGGGGCGTGCCGTACGCGATCCAGAACAAGTACACGGCCTACTCGAGCCCGATCCGGCTCGCCTCGAAGCTGGAGGCGGATTACATCGCGGCCGAGGCGGGGGGCACCAGCACCATGCTGGCGCTGATCCAGGCCCGCCGGGCGGCCAACAGCCTCCCGCCCTACGGCGGCCCAACGACCGACGGCGCGGTACTGGCCGAGTTCGAAGATCAGCGTGGCTACGAGTTCTACCTCGAGGGGAAGCGGTTGGGTGATCTCCGCCGCAACGGCGCCGCGGTCCTCAACGTGCCGGTACCAAGCTCGACGTACTGGAAACCTGGCTTCTCTCCGGTCGGCAACCAGACCTGCTATCCGCTGCCGCAGGCCGAAATCGACAACAACCCGAACCTGTAAGACCGGGTCCGCTGGGCCGGTCAGAGAACGGGGGGAGCCATTCGGCTCCCCCCGTTTTCTTGCTTTGCCACGCCAGGTGGTGCCGACTCGATTTCGCTCGGTCGGTCGGTTCCTGCAGCACCGTGACACGGCAAGCAGTGAAGCAGCAAGACCTTGATATGAAATGAGTTACGACGAATTACCCGAGCTGATACTGATCTTTCTATTGACAAAACTGGCCTGTATATTAACATTTGATCCGGATTTACGGATGGATTGATGCAAGCGGAGCTTTTCAGTCGACTCACGGCACTCGCGGACCCGACCAGGTGTCGGCCGTTGTTGTTGCTCGAGAGCCGGGAACTCACGGTCACCGAACTACGGGCGGCCCTACAGCTGCCCCAGTCCACGGTCAGCCGTCACCTCAAATTGCTGAGCGACGAGGGGTGGATCACCAGTCGCGCCGAGGGGGTCAGCAACTGGTATCGGG
>CADEGB010000309.1 GCA_902826755.1 uncultured Gemmatimonadota bacterium | reverse complement strand
GCCCGGGACCTGGGTCTCGGCGGCCGAGGCCGAGTCCGGCGCGCGGTGCCACACGACAGGCTGGTCGTCCCCCTCGCCGGTATCGGCGGCCACGGCCTGCTCGGCCGCGGTCGGGGCGGAGTCGTCGCCCTCGGCCTCGTCCTCCGTCTCGATGAAGGGCATGAGCGATTCCGACGCCGAAATCTCAGGCTGCGGGAACGGCGCGACGAGCTGCGCCAGCGCGTCGAGGCCGGTCGCCGTGTCGACGGAGTTCCTGATCTGGCCGAGGATGGAGTCGTCGGCCGAGCCGGTGTCGTCGGCCTCGACGGCCTCTCCGGCGATGAGGCTCGTCTCGGCGCCCTCGCCTTCGTCCTCGGAGAGCGGGCCCGAGACGGCGGTCTCCGATAGCACTCCGATTTCCGCCGCCATCTTGAACACGTCGGTCTCGACCTTCCCGACGTACACGACGTTGGGGTCCTCCAGCGACTCTGCCCATGCGGCCACGACCATCTCGACGTCGTCGATGCGCTTCGGAATCCTGGCCCAGAGCCACCCGTTGGCGCCGTCGTCGGTGGCCACGGGGTGCTGGACGGCCCAGTCGTCGCTCCTCGCGAGGACGAGCGACCTCTGGTCGGCCGCCACCTCCTGGAGCCAGCCGGCCATGAAGAGCTGCCCCGAGACCGCGATCGACGGCGAGCGGGCCGGGTTGGACGAGTCTCCGGCGAGGGTGGTGGGGGACGAGAGGGTGTTGGTGTCGGGATCCCAGGTCCTGAACAGGACCGCGTCGCCGTCCTTCTGCACGATGCCGAGCAGGTTGAGGACGGGGTGCCATACAATGTCGAACTCGCCAGTCGACTCCTCGAAGTACGTCTGGGAGGCGGTCCAGCTGGCGGCGTAGGTGCTGGTCTGGTAGATGCGCCACGTGCCGCCCTGCTCGACGACGGCGCACGCGGAGATGGAGGCGCCCGGCGTCACGGCGACGGCCTGGTTGATCTGCTCGGTCGTCGGCATCGTGACGGCGATGGCGTTGCTGATGGCCGTCAGGTCCCACGCCACGGTGGTCCGGCTGCGGCCGAGGATCTGGTTGCCGGACGACTGGTCGTTGTTGCAGGTGATGACGATGAATCCGGAGGAGTCGACCGCCGCGCTGATGTTGCTGAACCCGACAGACGCGCTGCCTGCCACCACGGTCGCCTCGGATCCGACCGTCCAGGTGGTCCCGTTGAACGGGAGGGCCCGGCCCCATATGCCCCAGTCGGTGCTGTGGCTCGGGGTGCCGACGCGGGCGTAGGCCACGTGCACGTCTCCGGTCGACTCGTTCATGACCGCCGCGGGGTAGACGTTCTGCCGCGGCGACACCTGGGTCTCGCCGGAGAAGGTCTCCCCGCCGTCGTCTGACTGGACGAACACAAGGCCGCACGGGCTCCACGAGTCCAGCACTGACGGCGGGTCAGGGGAGACGGACGTGCCGGTCGCGGCGGTGCCCGCGGCCACGCCGGTCGCGATGACGCCGCTCCAGCCAGAGATCCTGTACACCTGGGCGGCTGCCATCTCGGCCGAGCCGGTCACCACGTCGACGGTCGTCGAGTCCTCGTCGCCGACGGCCACCTTGGCGAAGGCCGCCAGCCTGACCGCGGAGCCGTTAGCGTTGCTGAAGAGCAGCGTCCACCCGGACGGGGTGGTGATGCTCGGGTTGCCGTCGACCACGAAGAACATGAGCAGGAGCTCGTCCTCGAGGACGGTGGCCGGCATGTCGACCGGATGGGCCGTGTTGTCGGATCCGAACTGCGTGGCCGTGACGCTCTCGACCGTCGGGGCGACGGACGCCACCAGGGGGCGCACGACGACCGTCTGGGCCACCCACTCCTGCGATCCAATGGTGAACGCTGACGGGTCGATCTGGGCGAGCCTGACGGCCCTCCGGGCGGTGGCGAGGTGAGCGCCGTTGGCCGACGCCCCGGAGACCGTACTGACCTCGTTCCCGAAGTCGGTCGGATACGCGGACGACGCGATCGTGCCGTCGCCCCTGATGCCGCATCTGATGGCCCAGTGGCTCGAACGGACCGCCGCTCGGGTGTCCCCGTCCCGCCGGGTCCGGCCCGTGCCCGCGGATCAGCCCCTCGGAACCCCCTATGACGTGCTCGCGCCGGATGGGACCCGGTACGTTTCCTTTGCCGATTGGCTTTGCCCCACCCACTGCATCGAGCCGTCCATCTGTCCGGTCATCCGGGCGCCGCGAACCTGGGAGATGAGCGACGCGCTCGGGCGCTACGTCGAGCGACTCGGACGCCGGGGCCCGACGGTCGGACCGGCGCTCTTCATCACCCGGCATCGGGCCTTCGGGGTCGGGATGTTCGACGTGACGGAGGTCAGGGCAGCCCGGCGGGCCCTGGTCGGGGCGGCCGCCGGTCCGGAAACGGTCGATCTGGTGGTGGCGACGGTTTCGTCCTGCCACGGCGCGGTTGGGCTGCTCCGTTTCGAGCCCGGCTGACAGGGCTCCGTCAGGCTCAAATCACCAACCCGAGCACCGTGAGGGCGGCAATGCACTGGCCGGCGAGCACGTCGCCGGGGTAGTGGACGCCGAGCATGACTCGGCTCCATCCCACCAGCAGGCCCAGACAGACCAACGGCAACGTCAGGGCGGGGAAGGCGGTTGCGTAGGCCAACGCCAGCGCCAGGCTCGAGGCCGAGTGGCCCGATGGGAACGAGAACCGGTCCGGATTGGCGATCACCGACCGCCCGGGCAGCGAGGCCGAGGGTCGTTCCCGCCCCACCAGCCGCTTGGCGACCTGGATGACGAGATGGGAGATCACCAGGGCCAACGCGGCCCGGACGGTCACCGCCCGTGGCCACGGCTCGAGGACCAGGGGCAGGATGACCGCGGCGATGGTCACCGCCGCGCTCCCCATGGCGGTGATGGCGATCCACGCCTGGCGGTGGATGCGGGACCCCTCCGCGCCGAGGGACCAGCGGAGGAAGAGGTTCCGGTCATGCCGGTCGAGGCGGTGCAGCAGGCTGACGCGCATCGTCGATCCCTCCGGATCGGGTGGACGCGGACAACGTTGGCGGGTCGGCGTTAGGCCGCCGCCACGGCTCGGTCTCGATCGCGTCACGGGGCGGACGGGGCGTCCCGTGACCACGACCTAACGGTTTCGTGACATGGTTAGGCGATCGTTAGGAATGCGCGCCCTCTACTTCACCGACACCTACCCGCCCCAGGTCAACGGTGTCTCGGTCGTCACCGAACTGTCGGTGGCCGGCCTGCTCGATCGGGGGTGGGAGGTCGGCGTCGTGGCGCCGCGGTACGCTGGGGGGCCTGGCGTGTTCGGCCGGGCCGCCGGCCGCCCGGTGCTCGAACTTCCGGCCCGGCCGTGCCCCGGCTACCCGGAAATCCAGTTGGCCGCCCCCCGGTTCCTCGCGGCGCTCCAAGCCGCCCGGGCCTTCCGACCCGATCTGATTCACTGTGCCACGGAGTTTGCCGCGGGGTGGGTCGGTCAGTGGGTGGCGGGTCGGCTCCGGGTTCCGCTGGTGACGTCGTTCCATACCGATTTCGGTCGCTACATGGAGGCCTACGGCTTCCCCCGGCTCCGCGGGCCCGTGACCCGATTCCTGACCGGCTTTCATCGGCGGGCCCGCCGGACCCTGACGCCGTCGCGGGCCACCCGGGCCGAGTTGCTCGAACGGGGGATCGAACGCGCCGTCGTCTGGGGTTGCGGCGTCGATGCGACCCGGTTTTCGCCGACTCGCCGTTCGGCCGAGCGGCGCCGCGCCATCGGGGGCGACGGCGCGTTCGTCTTCCTCCACGTCGGCCGGTTGGCGGCGGAAAAGGGCGTCGACCGGATCCTGGCCGCCTTCCGCCGCTGCCGCGATACGCTGGGCAACGCGGTCCAACTCGTCATCGCCGGCGACGGCCCGGAGCGTGAAGCCATCGCCCGCCAGGCACCGGACGGCGTCACCATGCTCGGGTATCTCGACCGCGACCGCGACCTTCCCGAACTGTACGCCAGTGCCGACGCGTTCCTGTTCTCCTCGACGACCGAGACCCTCGGCCTCGTCATCCTCGAAGCGATGGCGAGCGGCCTCCCGGTCGTGGCCGCGCCGGCCGGCGGTGTGGCCGACCACCTCGAGCACGGGGTCAACGGACTCGCCTATCCCGCGGGCGACATCGAGTCGATGAGTCGCTTCCTGATCGAACTGGCCACCAATCCGGCCTTTCGGGACGCCCTTGCCGACGGTGCCCGGCGGACCGCGGAACGGCTCTCCTGGGATCGCGAGTTGGATCGTCTCGACCGCTGCTACCAGGAGGTGTTGGCCGAGGCGGCCGGGGAGGCGTTGCCGGATCGACCGGATCGGTCGATGATTCCGGCGGCTCCTTCCCCGAAGGCATGATCGATCCGACTTCGTTTCTTCACCTCCATCACCCTCCGGCCCCGGGCGAGTCCCGGTACCTGCTCCTGCTTCACGGGACCGGGGGCGACGAGCGGGACATGGGTGCCCTCGGCCGAATCGTCGCGCCCGCCTTCGGTCAGTTGGCTCCACGGGGTCAGGTGCTCGAGGGCGCCGCGCACCGGTTCTTCCGACGTCTGGCGGAGGGTGTGTTCGACGTGCCGGACCTCCGGCGGCGCGCCGGGGAACTCGCGGATTGGGTCGTCGCCGCCGCCGCCCACTATCGGATCGACCGGTCCCGCCTCGCGGCGGTGGGCTATTCCAACGGCGCCAACATCGCGAGCGCCATGCTGTTCCTGCGCCCCGACGCCTTCGGCGACGCCGTCCTGCTCCGGCCAATGGTCCCGTTCGAACCCGACCCCGCGATCGATCTCGTCGGTCGGCGAATCCTGGCCTTGGGCGGAAGCCTCGATCCCGTCACCCCGCCCGACCATCTCGACCGCCTGGCTGATCTCTTGAGTCGGCGTGGGGCTTCGGTCGAGCGTCGCGTCACGCCGGCCGGCCACGGGCTGGTCCGGGCCGACCTCGAGGCCGTGGCCCGCTGGCTCGACCAGGCGTCCTGAGGAACTCGAGCCCCGGGCGCGGCCTACTATATTTGGGCCCGCTCTGAACTTGGGTCCCTTCGATGCCCCGAGTGCCTGGGCACCGGACCCCCTCAGGAGAACGCCGATCATGGATCGATTCGATGTCATCATCGTGGGTGCCGGGCCGGCTGGCCTCTGCGCCGCGATGTACGCGGGGCGCGGGATGCTGAACGCCGTCGTGCTCGAACGGGGGATCCCTGGCGGGGAACTCCTCAACACCGAAAAGATCGAGGACTATCCCGGATTCGAGTCGATTCTCGGCCCGGACCTGGCCGCCCGGATGACCGAGCACGCCAAGAAGTTCGGGGCGGACATCCGGATGGAGAACGTCGAAGGGATCTTCCCTGAGGACGGCGGCTTCCGGGTGACCACCAGTTCGGAGGCCACGTTCCGGGCCCCGACCGTCATCCTCACGGCGGGCGGCACGCCTACCAAGCTCGGCGTGCCGGGCGAGGCCGAGTACGCCGGCCGCGGCGTGTCGTATTGCGCGGTCTGTGATGGGGCGTTCTTCAAGGGTGAGACCATCGCGGTCATCGGCGGTGGCGACGCGGCGGTCGAGGAAGCCGACTACCTCACGCGGTACGCCGCCAAGGTGTACATCGTCCACCGGCGCGACGAGTTCCGGGCCTCCAAGGTCGTCCAGGAGCGGGCCCTTCGGAATCCGAAGATCGAAGTCATCTGGAACCGCAAGGTCATCGACATGGTCGGCGACCCGACCGGCCTCAAGCGGCTCACCCTCGAAGACA
>CADEGB010000308.1 GCA_902826755.1 uncultured Gemmatimonadota bacterium | reverse complement strand
GCCGTTGGACAGCCGGGTACCCCGAGGGTAGCGGAGCCGGTCGATCCGGTAGCGGAGATAGAGGCGGCCGACATGGGCGGCCGACCGCCACGAGCGGGTGATCGAGTAGAACTTCGGGAGATCCTCGCGGCCCACCATCATCCCGCCGAACAGCATGGTGGTGGCCAGGGGCGCTCGGAGTTGGCGGAACCGGTCGCCTAACGTGCGTCCGTCGAAGGGTGCCGGGCCGAGGGCCCGCCCGCCGGGGGAACTGCCGGGGAAGGCTGGGTGGTAGTCGGGCCAGGCGGGCGAGAGCACGTAACGGACGTGGGTGTGGTCCTCGAACCACGCCAGGATGGCGGCCGCCTGGTTGACGTAGACCTCGGCGCTGGCTCGGTCGAGCCGGTTGCCGGCCTCCGCCGTCAGATACTCGAGGGCGGCCTCGGGGCTGTCCTTGATGCCCGCGGCCCGAGCCTGGCGGCTGTCCGGGATCCAGACCATCCCCGCCGAAAAGCAGGTCGAGCCGCCGTACCAGCCGGTTTTCTCGAGCATGATGACCCGCAGCCCGCTGGCGGCGGCGGTGACGGCGGCGGCGAATCCGGCGGCGCCGGTGCCGGCCACCAGGACGTCGCAGGTGGTGTCCGTTGTGCTCATGTCCGTTTCCTCGGGCTGGCGCCGCGGATGCTCTTGAGGTGATTGAAGACGGTGGCCCGCCCCATGTCGAGGAGTCGGGCCACGTAGTCGGCGGCGCTCCGGCCCTGGAAGGCGCCGTGACGGTGGAGGGCCACCACCAGGTCCCGCTTCTGTTCCCGGGTCAGCGAGCCTAACGTGAGCTGCCGTTCCGCCAGCCAGGGATGGAGGAAGGTCAGGATCCGTTCCTGCCAGTCGTCCCGGAACAGCTTTTCGGGCTGGGGGGCCACCTGGACTCCGCGGACGAAGAGTTCGAGGGTCTGGCGGGCCTGCTCGAACGCCGACATCGTCAGGTTGACGCAGGCCACCCCGATCGGTCGGCCGGCGTCGTCGCGGATCAGGACGCTGATGGCCCGCATCCGGCTGCCGTCCCAGTTGCGCTTCTCGTAGGGGCCGATGACGCTTTCCGAGGCGTCGAAGTCGATGTCGTCGAGCGCGGTGGCGTCACCCACCTCGCGGCGGGACAGGCTGTTGACGATATGGACGATGGTCTGGCTTTCGAGGTCGTGGATCACGACCTCGGCAAACGGGAAGAGCAGGGCGGCGATCCCGTCGGCCAGGGGCCGGGTGCGGGCCAGGAGGCGGCGCTGCGCGGGGGTCAGGCCTGGGCGCGTCCCGGTGGCCTTGGTGGATTTGGGGGCTTTGACCATCGGAGTCCAATATAGACTCCGGAGTCCATTCGCGCGAACCGGCCGGTGCGGCGATCAGCTCTGGGATGTCTCAGCCCCGTCGAGTCAGGGCGAGTGTGAGCCAGGCAATCAGCTTCGCTTCGGTGGCGGCTGGTCCCACGAGGACGACCCGGTAGAAATGCTCGCCCACCACGACGCCGCCGGCCCAGGACCCGATGATGCTCGCGTCCTTGATGGCATACCCGCCTTGGCCCAGCTCCGGATGCGCCCGCATCTTCTTGTCCAGGACCGGCGTGTCGGCCTGCGCCTTGGGCCAGATACTGATCATGGCAAAGGCGTCCGAAGCCTCGGCTTTGGCGTACCAGGAGCAGCCGGAATCGGTGGTGGATGGTTCGCCGGACTCGACCGGCTCGCCGAGGAACCCGGCAATTTCGGCGGGCTTGAACATGGCGCAGGCGTCCGGCGCGCCGGGGGTGTGCCGGACCTGTGCCAGCACGGGCTGAGTCACGACCGCCGCGGCGGCTACCAGGATGAGGGCTCGCATGATCGGCTCCGGAAATCTTGGGCTCGAGGGGGAAGAGTACCGTGCCCTTCGTCGGGAGGTCAACGGACGATGCGGCGGGCCGGGTGGCTGATCCCGCGCTAGATTGAGGGTACCACAACACGTCACGGTTGATCCATGTCGCTCCGCTCCTCCTTCTCGCGAGGCCCGGTCGGTCTTGCGTTCGCTCTTGCGCTCGTGCTCATCCCGCCGGCGGGTGCCGCGGCCCAGCCGGACTACCATCGCGCCGACCTGATCCGGATGGCGCCCAGCCGGCTCTATTCGATGGCTCCCTGGGCGGAAGGATTCGGGGTGCTGGGGCTGTCGAGCCCCACGTGGCTCGACGACAGTACCCGGTTCCACTACCGCGTCATGACACCCCGCGGCGCCGAGTTCGTCATCGTGGATCCGGTCAAGGGGACCAGGCGCCCGCTGTTCGACAACGCCCGGCTGGCCGCGGCCCTCTCCGTGGCCGGCGACACCGCTTTCGACCCGGGCCGCCTTCCCTTCCGCGCGGTCAAACTCCTGCGCGGGGACAGTGCCATCACCTTCCGTCACGGCGTCAGTCGGTACCAGTGCGAGCTCGCCAGCTATCGCTGCCTCAAGGGCGATACCCTCACGACGGATCCCCCCGACTGGGCGGTGAAGTCCCCCGACGGTGTCTGGGCCGCGGTGAGCCGCCAGGGGAACATTTGGATCCGCCGGGTGGCGGCCCCGCGCGACTCGATCCAACTCACCACCGACGCGGTGCCCGATTTCGGGTACGGTTTCGGCGCGCCGGTTCGCCCGGCTCCCGATCCGGATGCTCGGCCCCCGATGGTGATCTGGTCCCCGGATTCGAAGAAGCTCGCGGTCCCCCGCATCGACGAGCGTGGGGTCGGCCGATTCGCGGTCTACTCGTCGACCGGCATCACGCCGAAGCTGTTTCAGTATCCTACCGCCGTGCCGAGCGACTCGATCGTCGCCACCTTCGAGATCCACCTCCTCGACTTGGAGCGGAAGACCAACACGACGGTCAAGGGGCTCAAGCCGGTGGTGGATGTCTTTGGCTTCACCGCCGCCGACATGATCCAATGGTCGCCGGGCTCGGACCGGATCTACTTCGTCGAGGGCGGCCGCGCCAACAAGGGCGTTCGTCTCCACACCGCCGATCTGACGGGATCACCCCGGCTCGTGCTCTCCGATTCGGTCGCGACGTTCATCGAAAACGCCAGCGGCGTCGCCACCGGCAACTGGCGCCTGGTCGGCGATCGGGAGATTCTCTGGTGGTCGGAGCGCGATGGCTGGGGCCACCTCTACCGCTACGACACCACCGGCAAGCTCCTCAACCAGCTCACCACCGGCGCTTGGCTGGTCGACCGGGTGAAATACGTCGACCCCGTCGCCCGCCAGGTCTATTTCGCCGCGCTCGGCCGCGATCCCGTCAACCCGTACTATGCCCGGATGATGCGGGTGGGGCTCGACGGCACCGGTCTGGTCGACCTGACCCCGTCAACCGGTCACCACGTCATCACGGCCATCCCGAGCGGCAAGGGGTTCCTCGACGTCGAGAGCCAGCCCGGGTCGCCCCCGGTCGCCACCCTTCGGGCCAACCTCGATGGCCGGAAACTCCTCGACCTCGAGAAGGCCGACCCGAGCGAGATGTATCGGCTCGGCTGGACCCCGCCGACCCCCTTTACCGTCAAGGCGAGGGATGGCGTGGTCGATCTCTACGGTCTCCTCTATCTCCCGACCAGGATCGACACCGCTCGGAAGTATCCGGTGATCATCCATATCTACCCCGGGCCCCAACTTGGCTCGGTGGTTCACTTCGGCTTCCAGACCTTCGGCGAACCTCGCGCCCTCGCCGAGTTGGGCTTCGTGGTGGTCCAGGTCAACGCCCTCGGCACGCCCGGTCGGTCCAAAGCATTCCACGACTCCTACTACGGCAACATGGGTGACAATGGGATCCCCGACCAGATCGCCACGGTCAAGCAGCTCGCCCTCCGCCATCCGTTCATGGATCTGAGTCGAGTGGGCATCTACGGCCACTCGGGCGGCGGCTTTGCGTCGACCGGGGCGATTCTCCGCTATCCGGAATTCTTCAAGGTGGCCGTGTCGGGCAGCGGGAACCATGACAGCCGGAGCTACAAGTTCGACTGGGGCGAGAAGTACCAGGGTCGGTACCGGAAGGACGCCGCGGGGCGCGACAACTTCGAGTCCCAGGCCAACTACCTCCTGGCCGGGAACCTCCAGGGTCGCCTGCTCCTGATGACCGGGGACATGGACACCAATGTCCATCCGGCCATGACCTTTCGACTGGTCGACGCGCTGATCAAAGCAGGGAAGGACTTCGACATGCTGGTGGTTCCCGACGCCGAGCACGGCCTTCCGGCCTACACGATCAAACGGCGCTGGGACTATTTCGTTCGCTGGCTCGCGGGCGGGGAGCCTGACCGGAACTACCGAATGGTGGACTGCGATGAGTTCATATGCCTCTACTAGCCACTGCCGCGGGTTGCCAGCGGGTCGGCACCCGAGTGGATCCGGCGACGGCCGAACCCGGCGATGTCGGGCGCTCGGATCGACTCGGGATTGCGGCTGGCCACAGCCGGCGCTTTGTTTTCCCTGACCTCGTCTCTTCCACCCCGATCCAGATCTGATCCCATGCCTCCACGCCAATCAGCACCCGTGTCGTCCGGATCACCCCTTCGCGTCTACCGGGACGCCGACGCCGACCTGGCCCATCTCGCCCATCGCCGGGTCGTCATCGTCGGGTATGGGAATCAAGGCCGGGCCCAGGCCCTCAATCTGCGCGACAGCGGGGTGGCCGTGACCATCGCCGGCATCGGCGATGCCAGTCTCGACCGGGCCCGCGCGGACGGCTTCCCGGTCATTCCGGTTGCCGGATGCGCCAAGGCGGCCGACGTGTTGATGCTCCTGATCCCCGACGAAGTCCAGCGCCAGGTCTACGATCAGGAGATCGCGGCGGACCTCGGGCCCGGGAAGCTCCTCTGCTTTGGACACGGCTACAACTTTCACTTCGGCGCCATCGTCCCGCCTCCCGAGGTGGACGTGGTGTTGCTGGCGCCCCGGATGATCGGCGCGGTGGTGCGCTCGTCGTTCGAGGCGGGGAAGGGCGCCCCGGCGTACGTCGCCGTGGGCCAGGACGGGTCCGGTCACGCCCGGGACATTCTCCTGGCGCTCGCCAAGGGCATCGGCGCCACCCGCGCTGGCGCGATCGAGTTGTCGTTCGAACAGGAAACGGTGATCGATCTGTTCATTGAGCAGACCTTGATGCCGATCTTCACCCGCTCGATGACCTGGGCGTACGAGGTGCTCACCGAGGCGGGGATCGATCCGGGGGTCGTGACGCTCGAGATGTACGGGTCCGGCGAAACCGCGGAGGTCTTCCAGGCCTGCGCCACCGTCGGCTTCTGGGAGCAGCTCCGGCTCCACTCCCGCACCGCCCAGTTCGGCGAGCTCAGCAACAAGGACCGGGTGCTGCCGCCGGAGGTCCGCGACACGATGCGACACACCCTGGACCGGATTCGCAACGGGGCGTTTGCCACGGAGTGGGCCGCCGACGCCTCGGCCGGGTTCCCCCGGTACAACGCGCTCATTGCCGAGACCCACGCGCATCCGATCAACGACGCGGAGAAGGCCATTGCCAAGCTGGTCGACTTCGGGGCGACCTTTGCCGGGCGCTAGGGCGCTAGGGCGCTAGGGCGCTAGGGCCGCCGGCGCCCCGGGGGTGTGACGGTCCGCTCGGCGCCTAACGCGGCCTGATCAGCAACCGGACCGGACCGAGCAGTCCGGCCGGCAGGCGGGAGGGGGGCCGGGCGTATGCCTCGGCGAAGAGCATGCCGAGTCGGACGCCGGCGCCGATGAGTCGATTGAGCGGTGGGTTGGTGACCGTGACCCTGAGGTCATTGCGGCCCGGGC